>CAMLDG010000035.1 GCA_946478655.1 uncultured Nitrosotalea sp. | reverse complement strand
AAATAATCTGTTGTTTTCTTTCCACAAGTGCTGTACTACATGATTGATGTATTCCTGCATGTCGACTATCAACTGTGTGGCATCACCATTTTTCAGGTATGTCTTTGAAGATGCTTCCATTCTTGTTGCTATCTTTCGTGTAACTTCATGTTCCATCAGCATTACTGCAATAGGTCCTGAGTTTCTTGGCATTCCTTTCTTTTCAAGTTCTGGGAAGAGTGAATTTTCTTCTTTTCCATGATGGCAAACATCTGTAAAATTCAAAGAAAAGTCGATTACTTGATTCAAAATTGGTTCTGGTATTGTAGTTCCGGATTTGAGTAATGGGATGGTAGACCACATTGATTTTAGTACTTTTTCAATTAAAGCATGATCGCGTTTTAATGATGCTGTTGACATGAGACAAATTCAAAGATCTGATCTTCCAATTTAAGTTTAATTTTTTAATCAAAATGATTACTCCTTACGGCTCGTTTGTTGTCAAAATGGCGTGGTATTGACGTTTATCTCCGATCTTTGCAAAGGTTTTAAATTGCTAGATCCAAAGTCTAGCAGTATGGGGGATTTAAGGAAGGATTATTCTATTGATAGGTTTGTAATAACATCTCCTGAAAGTCATTCTCCCGTTGATTCAAAAAAATGTCCATACTGTCCAGGAAATGAGCCCATGACTAATCCGTCAACACTTTCTCTTGTAGCAAAGGATGGTATGTTGCAAAGACTTCAAGATACAGAAGACAACTATGTTCAGAATTGGTCTGTAAGAGTATTTGAAAGTAAAAATCCGATTGTTACAACGACATCTGAAAACTCATACAGTGATAGACCTCTATACAGCGAACCTGCTTATGGGTACCATTATGTTGTAGTTGCTTCAGAAAAACACAAAGATTCTCTTGCAAGTATATCCACTGAACAATGGTCTAACGTACTTGTAGTAATACAAGACAGACTTAGATGGTTGTATACACAACGCGGAGTAACATATGTTTCAATATATGTAGACCATGGAAAAGAAGCAGGCGGTTCTACAACACATGCACATCTCAATATCGTAACATTTTCCACAATTCCGCCTGTCATAGAACAAGAGGCGGAGGCAGCACACAAAATACTAAATGAAAAAGGAATCTGTCCAATGTGCCAGACTGTTGGTACAGAAACAGGAGGACCAAGGCAGATACTTCAAACAGAAGGATTCCTTGCTTTCTGTCCTTGGGCGCCATCACATCCATATGAATTCTGGATTTATCCAAAAAAACACATAACAAGTTTTTCTAAAATAACTCAAAAAGAGATAAACGATCTGTCTTTGATTTTACGTGCTACGTTGGGTGGATTGGCAAATACTATGAAAAATTTGTCATACAATATGGTGTTTCATCTCTCGCCAGAGAAGAAGAACAATAGACAAATTCACTGGCACATTGAAGTTTATCCTCAAGCTGATCCTTGGTCTGGATTAGAGCGTGGATATGGTGTATTTCTCAACAAGGTGACTCCTGAAAAGGCTGCTGAAGAACTTGGTTCTGCATGTAGGAAAGAACTTGCAAATCTTGTTGGAATAGTTTAGAGACAATCATTTGGTTTATTTATTGAATTAAGAGATGAGTTATTGTGGCAATTGAAAGATGGGTAGCTGTTGCAAGTCTTGGCTTGTTTGCAATGTTTGTAGCTCAAATGATATCTATCAGTGTGTATCTGTCTCAACCAACTCATGACATTGACCCTTCCTCTCAAATTCGTGAATTCATTTCTATAAGTGTGGCTCCTGCACTGGTTCTTGCAGGTTCGTCTTTTGTACTAGCACGTAGATACGGTTCAAGACTAGTTGGTTCTCTGTTGATCACTGGCGGAATAGTCACGATTGCAGGAATGTATTACGTCAATACTCTGATAACAAAAATAATCCCTGCATATGTTGTACCAGAACTTACTTCATCTCCTATGGTGTTTACAATAACTGCCATTCCAGTTATTGCTATAGGTGTGTTATTGTTTAGAGTAAAGCCTATGCCAAAAAGAGATTATCTTTTTGACCGATGATCAAACCGCATTGAATTAGAATACTTTTTGAATCCAATGTTTTCATAAAATGGAATCAACTCGTCTGTACAATCAAGAATTGTCTTGTAACAACCCTGTTTTTCAGCATATTTTAAGAGTGCAACAACTATCTGTCTCCCAATCCCTTTTCCCTGAAATTCTTTTCTTACTGCCACATCCTCAATGTGGCCTACTTTGCCTCCTTCATGAATAAATTTTTGTTCGATCAAAATGCTTGCAGAGCCTACTACTTTTGAATTCTCTACTGCCACATAGATTATCTGCTGTGGGTTTTTTGAGATCTTGTCAAAAATCATGTTGGCTTTTTTTGGTTTGATATGACTTGATTTTCTAAGTGCATCAAGCGAAAGTAAAAATCCATTGTAAAGATCTTTTTTTTGTAATTTTCGTATCTTGATGGCCGTCATGACTTGGTCTAAATCCGACCTAGTCTAGTGATGTAGTGCTGGTAAGCTCTTCTGTATGAAGTCTTGTCTCCAATATCAAGAAAGCCCTTCTTTATGAGATATCCATTGACTTTGTTTTTCTTTGCTATTGCACTGCGTATGACATCATCCATGCCATATGGTTTGTTTGGTGGTATGTACTTGAATATGCCAGGCTCCATGACGTAACATCCTATGTTGATGTTTCCCTTGACTTCTGGTTTCTCACGCCACGCATTTACCCTGTTAGATTTATCCGTCTCTATGAATCCATATTGTAATTTTGTCTTGTATTCAAACAACCCCATGGTGACAAATGATTTTTTCTTATGGTGACTTGCTATCATGTTTTTCAAATTAAAATCAAATATTGAATCTCCGTATAAGCAAACAAAAGTATCATCAATGAATTCTTCTGCTGTCTTTAACTGACCTGCCGTGGCAAGAGGTCTGTTTGCAACTGCGTATTCAATTTTTACACCAAATCTACTACCATCTTCAAAATAATCCTCGATTGTTTTTCTTAGGTAACTAACACAAAGAACAAACGAGTCAACTCCTCCGAGTTTTACCCATTCTATGAGGTGTTCTAAAAGAGGTTTTTCTCCTAATGGTAACATTGCTTTTGGAAGAAATATTGTATAAGGTTGAAGTCTTGTACCAAGACCGCCTGCTAAAATTACCGCTTTCACGTAAATTATTCTAAATTTCTGGTATTTATGTTGAAGGTTGAAAATCTTCTATATGATTATCATCAAAGTTTTTCTCAGCACATCTTCTGGGGTTTTTCCAAAAACTAGGATCATGGCTTCTTTTCCAAAATCTCCGGTATGAAATATGATGTCTGGAGGCGTATTCACGCTGGCTATTGCTTTCTTAATGCCCCATGATACAGTACTACCTTCCTTTTCTTTGTTTTTTGGAGGTTCTGTATTTCTATCATATGATGAAATTTTCAAACCTTTTGAGATTGCTCGCTTTATTGTTGTACCGTCATATCTTAAATTCAAACCCGATCTAATGACTGGAAACTTTCTTGTTATTTCTAATACTGCTGATGCCACATGCTTTGATCCGCCATATTTGAGATCTCCTGCAACTGTTCCGCGTTTTCCTGTTTTGACTATTCTTCCTTCTAACCCCATTATGTTATCCAAAGATTTGGGATTTGATGTTGAATATACAAAATTTGTCTGACATTCTGGAATGTATTTGTAGATGTTATTTATCAAACAAAATTTTGAAATGGCATGTGATAAATGATTCTCAATCTCGTCTCCTTTTGCATGTGCGACTATTGCAAGACCACTTCCGTTTTTTGTAGCGTTTTTCATTGATTTTACTGTGAAAAGACGTGCTATGTCTACCGCATCTGATAATTTTTTCCCTTTTGCAATATTTGCACATAGTGCGGATGAGAATGTACAACCGCCTCCATGATTTTCAAATTTTAGTCTATCATGAGAGAACGTATGAAACTTTTTTTCCTCTAATAATATGTCTACAACCTTAGGACCTGAAATGAAATGTCCGCCTTTTATTACTACATTCTTTGCTCCCATTTTTTGAATTTTCTTCGCAGCATTTCTCATGTCATTTAATGACGTGATCTTTACACCTGAAATTTTTTCTGCCTCTTGCATGTTTGGAGTAATTACATGTGAGATGGGAATGAGCAATTTTTTGTAATTTGCAAAAGCATCTTTTCTTTGAAGATCTCCTCCTGTTGTAGATTTGAATATGGGATCAAGGACTATTGGAATTTTAATTCCTTCAAGTTCTGCATGTATTGCTTTTATGGTTTGGTTGTCGTAAACCATCCCTATCTTTATTGCCTCTATGCGAAAGTCTTCAAGAACTGATTTTATCTGACTTTTTACAAGTGATGCGCTGACTGGTTTTACATCAAGAAATCTCCTTGTATTCTGGCTTGTAACTGCAGTGATCACACTGAGACCATATGTTCCAAATGCACCAAATGTTTTCATGTCTCCTTGGATGCCTGCACCTGAAGAAGGATCAGAGCCAGCAATGGATAATAGATTCATGATCTTGTGTTTAGAAACTCACGTTTAAATCCAATTACTCACTAAAAATAGTAAATTGAGTACACAGATGAATGCCGCCCGAAGAGGTGTCGCTACAGATGAGATGAAGGCAGTTGCACATGATGAAGATGTAACGCTAGATTGGCTAATACCTAAAATTGCAAATGGCTCGATAATCATCCCTCACAATAATTCTCGTCCCCAAAAGATTAGAGTGGTTGGAATAGGAAAAGGTATGAAGACCAAGGTAAACGTAAACATTGGAAATTCTACATTAAATCAAAATCTTGAGGAAGAGATCAAAAAAGCTCAGGTCGCAATAAAGTATCATGCTGATACTATAATGGATCTTAGTGATGGGGGAGATGTTGGAATGTACAGAAGAAAATTGCTTGAAGTAGCACCAATTGCTTTTGGCACAGTTCCAGTTTATGAGGCCTACAATTATGGTGTAGAAAAACACAAGAATCCACTTGATATTACAGAAGATGATTTTCTTAATGCCTTTGAACATAATGTAAAAGATGGAGTTGATTATACCACAATTCATTCCGGAATTACAAAGGATATTGCAAAACGTATTCTTGCAGTAAAAAGACATGGAGGTATAGTTAGCAAAGGGGGCACAATTACAGCTGCATGGATGCTAAAATATGATAAAGAAAATCCATACTATGAACATTTTGATTATCTTATAGAACTTGCAAGAAAATATGATGTTACTTTTAGCTTGGGCGATGCCCTAAGGCCTGGTTCTATTCTTGACTCTCATGATGAACTACAAGTGCAGGAAATGATCAACATCTCACGACTCACCAAAGTGGCACATGAAAAAGATGTACAAGTGATGGTTGAAGGACCTGGACATGTTCCACTCAATGAAGTGGCAGCTAATGTGCGACTGGCCAAGTCTCTTATTGGAGAGGTGCCATATTATGTTCTAGGACCACTGGTAACTGATGTGGCTTCTGGACATGATCATATCGCAAGCGCTATAGGTGCCGCAATTTCTGCAAGCGAAGGTGTGGATTTATTGTGTTATCTTACACCTGCAGAACATCTTGCACTACCAACTGCAGAAGAAGTCAAGGCAGGATTGATTGCATATAGAATTGCAGCACATGCAGGAGATCTTGTCAAGCTAAGAGACAAAGCCATCAAGTGGGATATGGAAATGACTGAAGCCCGAAGGACACTTAACTGGGAAAAACAAATTGCGTTGTCAATTGATCCTGAAGAAGCATCTCGTATACATGCACGAACTGGTCAACTCAAAGGTAATACTGTGCCATGTACAATGT
>CAMLDG010000034.1 GCA_946478655.1 uncultured Nitrosotalea sp. | reverse complement strand
TATTTCATCGAACTGTTTTGTTCCAACCATTGATGCAATTAGTCCACTTGTAAGAAGACCGTCTCTGCACATGTTAAACTCTGGCAAGATAAATCCGGCACTACTTCCTTCTCCTCCAGCTTGAGATTTAGTTTTCAACATCATATCCACAACATTTGCTTCTCCTACTTTTGATCTATGGACCTGACCTCCTCCATTTTTGATAAATTTTTCAATTGCTACACTAGTATCTATGCTGAGAACAAATTTCTTGTAACCTTTTTCAAGTGCACCTGCTACGCCAAGACCTAGTGTTATATCTGGAGATTGTTTTTTTCCATCTCTTACTACTACTAGTCTGTCACCATCAAGATCAAAAGCAAAACCAATGCTTGATTTTTTTGATGCTTGAACAAGTCCCGATAATTGATCATTTGTAGGATCTGGACCACGAGTTGATTTCCCAGGCATGCCATTGATCACACTTACCTTGCAACCCAATTTTTTTAGTAACTTTGGAGCAACATCAAATGCTGCACCACCGCCCACGTCAATTGCTATTTTCGATGATTTTTTTATATCTCCAATTACTTTTACAGCCTCGTCTATGTAGTCTGAATCAACCTGTGTTTCAGTACCAATTTTTTCTCTTTGAAACTTGTCCTTTTTTTCCAGATATTCTAGTTCTGATTCATTGATGCCTCTTCCGTCTAAGATGAACTTGAGGCCGTTCCATTCTAATGGATTGTGTGAAGATGTAATGATGAGACCGCTTCCATATTTTCTTGCTTCTCTGAATATAACTGGGGTAGGAGATATGCCTAGATTGTAAACTGAGATTCCTCTCTCTAAGAGTGAGGCAATTGCAACATTAGTTACTATCTCGCCTGATGGTCGTGTGTCTCTTCCTACTACACACTTTTTTGACTTGACAAGATGTGAAAAATTTCTACAGTAATAGATTACGTCTTCAATATTGAGGTCGTTGCCAAAAATGCCACGAACTCCAGAAATTGAGACTTTCAATAAATCAAAAACGCAAAGGCTTTTTATAAACTCTGATTACATTGCGAACCACTGCCTCGATAGCTCAGCCTGGTAGAGCGAACGCCTCGTAAGCGTTAGGCCGCGGGATCGAATCCCGCTCGAGGCTTTATTATGTTATAAAATTATGATACTGATTAATTCTAAAGTCTGTTTTCGTCTGTTCTTTCATCAAGGGATTCTATGTCTAATTCGAGTTCTTTTGCAAGTCCCTTCCACCATACTAATGTCTCTCCCACAATTACTCCCCTTTTGATAAACCAAAGTACACCTTTATAGATCTGTCGGTTCGTCAACTGCTGATCCGCAAAACCAACTGTTTGATCGAAATTATCTGCAATTTGGTTTGTCCAAGATTTGTTTACAACAAATTTGCAACTACGCCAACTTGAAAATATTATGAAAAAATATTTATCAAACTTTTTTTAAAATTCTTCAAAAATATTGTATATTTTCTATAACTTGAAAATAATGGAAAAGTGGGAAGTTTAGAGATCTAAGCCGAAAGAGTCTGCTAGATTCTGGAATCTTTCGTAGGTTTCCAGATATTGCTTACCCTTTGTAGTTATGACAAATGTGTTCTTGCCGTCGAATTCTATCTTGTTCATTAGGCCTGCACCGGTTAGGTTGTCGATGAATTTTGAAAGTCTTGAATGTGATAAGTTTGCCTTGGTTAGAAGTGATGTTACGTTGATGCCGTTCATGCCGCTCTCTTCTGTTACAGTAAGCAAATCTCTTACTATCTGCATGCTTGTTCTATATACTACCATTGCTAGAAAGTAATGGTTTTGGTGATATAAGGGTATTACTATTTATCTCCTCTGGAAACCTTATAGGGATCCGATCTTGCCTCGATAAAAGAAGATTTATCCTTTTTTTGAGAGTACTACTCATTGGATTTTTCCTGTGTAAAGGAATGTGCCAAGTGTTGTATTGAAAGAGAATACTATCCCACAATAAAGTTTGGCAAGATTGGCGTACTTGTAATGCCTGATGAAAAAAAACAGATCGAGTCCTTGGCAGAAAAAAATGGCCTCAATGTAACTGTCTTGCCCAGAATCGGTGTATCTGAAGTAGAATCCAAAGAACCTCAAACAATACTTGCTTATCAGATGATGGGAAGAGAATCTAATGGTAATACGTGCCCATTTCTTGATACCAAGTCAAATAAAAGATCGCCACATGGTGGATATACCTGTAAAATCTATGAAAACCGGCCACTTGCATGTAGGGCATATCCTGTAATCCAGTCTGTGCCAATCAGCCTTGATCCAAAATGCAAGTTTTGTGAAAACTGCGGAACTCCGTCAGGAAATGTAGATTCTGAATTAGAGTCTTTGATCCAGATACAGAAAAAGATGGACACCAAAGCACGATACATCTGGCGCTATGCTACTGGAATAGGAGAATCTAAAGATAAAGATCTTATCAAAACTGGCTGGTTTCTAGTCTGACTTGTTTACTCTTTCGTGACCGCCTGGGTAATGTTCTCCAATTTTTTTAGAGTAACATTTGCTACACAGCTGACCCTTTATGTTCCAAGACTCCATCGGGACATAAACATGATCCAGAGGACCTTTGCATATTGCACACTGCTGTGTTTCTACCATTTAGATAACATTCGATCCAGTTCGTTATAAAAATCATGTTCGTAAAAACCATATTAAATACTAGCCGGTATAGAATAAAACAGCGGTAGGACAGATGGCTAATGTGGACCTCCTGCAAGAGAACCTATCAGTCATCGTTCTGCCGCGATTGAATTAAATTTCTAAAAAAGATCTTGGACTACTTTTTGGATGCTGATTATTTCTTCTTCCTCTTGCTTTATTTTCTTCTCTATTACACGAACCATCGAGTCCTGCCATACGTGATGAGAGAAGAAATTGTGGTAGGTATTTGCAGCAGTCATCTCATCATCTACAACTGTGTCCTCTAGGAACTTGGTGACTACAGTATCTGTTAATTTGAGTATGCGCTGGTTTAGCTTGACGCTCTTGAATATGGGCTCTAGCTTTGATATGTCTTCTTTAAAGTCGTCTTTTGTAAATAGGATTTTTTCATGCAGGATCTTAAAGTATACTGCAACAAAGAACAAGGTTGCATATCTTTTTGTCTTGTGACCTCCTTTCTTTCCATAGTTTAGATTTCTCTTTGCATATTCCTTTACACAATATGGATAAAGAAGTAACCTGTAATCGTCCTTTAATTTTTCATTGAAGACCTCATCATACTTGCTACCTCTTGGCAAGAACTGTGCAGGAGAACTGTATGCCTCTGTTGGTCTCTGTTCTATTCCTGCAACAAAAGCCTGTATGGCATCTTTTGCAACTATTACTTTTTTATGGTTGTCAGGCAAGTACTTGTTGTAAATCACATCTCCGACAAACTCACTTTGGTGAGACTTTGTCTTGGTGTCAAATGAACCACCCTGGATCTCATAAAAATAGTGGATATTTTCCATTTGTGATTTTAATGATTTGTGAAAATCCATTAATGATACCAAATCTTTTCCGCGTACTGCATTCTGTGAGTTTCTGTATTTTGTAATGTTGTTTTGATCAAGTTCATCTGCTGCCTTGATGATTGTAACTGTTATACTTCCATCCAAGTTATGTGTACGTCTTGCATGATCTAATACCGAGTTAGATGTCTGTGCACCGTTTACTATCTGAGGTGAGTGCAACATTATTGAGTTGTCCTCCAATTCTTCAAAATCGCTTACTACTATTGTTATGCCGTTGTTGTAATAAAAAAACTTGTGAGGCACCTCTTGCAAAGTCTCTCTTAGACCCTTGTTTACTGTAGTCTTGAACTGCATCCATTGTCTGATGTTTGATTCAAAAACATAGTCTTTGTTCTTTGTAACAAAATTGGTAAGCTCTCTTAGCTTTAAAATTCCAAGAAGCGTATTCTGGTATCTTAGTTTAGTTTCAAGTTTAATGGGGGCTTTCTTACCTGCTGCTGGTTTTTTTATCCTGTCCCAAAGTTTCTGAATTATCACATCGACATCGTATATCTCAACTGAGTCAAAGCTCTCGTCCTCTACCTTCTGGTCTGTCACATAGATGCATTCTATCTTGAGATTTTTCTCTTGAATTTTTGTAACTAGATGGGCAAGTTCTGGGCGCATTTTAGCAATGTCTTTTCCCTGTAGCCTCTTGACATCTTCTTTGAATTTTGCGATGGCTTCAATTGAATGCGATGTTCCATATTTTGACTGGAATAGATAGATCTTGTCTTCAGAGAAATCCACTGGAAGATATGCGTCTATTCCTAGATCATTTGCTCCATCTATTATTGCGTCAGTTGCATCATCTTCAGTTGCCTCAAAGACTCTGGTTAATACCCATTGCAAGAAATTGTGACCTTTCTCAACTTCATTTTGTGCACTTTCTGCATATTCTTTTATGCTGTCCTTGACATTTTGTGAAAAACCATCTAGTGGTTGACCATTGGTGTATTGATATGCGACAGGTTTTGCACCTGGAATGTATTCTAGTAATCCGTTGCCTCTTTCAGCCAAATTCATTCTGTCTACAAACTGCCCTATTTAGAAAAGCAGGTTATTATGATATATTCAAGGTGAGGAAGGGATTTGAACCCCTATAGATTCGCTTTGCAGGCGAACGCATAGCCACTCTGCCACCTCACCGCGATCAAAATGGCCTTACTTGAACAATTAAATCTTTTAGATTAAAATTTTGAAAATTGCTTTGCAGCAAGTCTAATGTCTTCTGACTTGATCGTCTTTCTGCCAGCATGTGTTGACATCTCTATTGCATTTTTTGCAATCGAAACACCAATTTCTTCTAGTATTCTTCGAAGTTCGTTGGCAGATTCATCACTTACTCTTTCCGCACCTGCTTTTTTCAAAATTCTGTACATTACAGAAAGGCCAAATTCGGATGTTACCATATGCCATAAATCCAAAAACCCTTGATAAAAGACTTTGAGTGGAAAAAAACTATGCAAGGATCGATTTATACACACTATTTCATGGTCAGATATGTAACAAATGGCCTGGCTGACTGATGCTCACATACATCTATCAGACAATGAATATTCTGATGATATGGAATACACGCTTACTGCGATGGATAAAATGAAAATCAGAGCCTGTTGTGTGTCCATGGATAATCAAAGCTCAAAATCTACTCTTGTTCTTAGTCAACGAAGCTCACTGATTCTTCCCTTTATTGGAATCCATCCTGAAAAAGCAGATGATGATCTGAATACAATGATAGATCTAGTTACTCAAAACTCTGACAAAATATCTGGCATTGGTGAGATTGGTCTTGACAAAACCTATGTTTCTGATGAAGCTGGATTTTCAAGACAAGTGCTAGTGTTTCAAAATATGCTATCGCTTGCAGAAAAATTGGGAAAACCTGTATCTATTCACTCAAGGAGAACTCTTGATGAAATATTTTCTATACTTCCTTCATATTCAATAAAAGGTGTCCTGCTTCACTGGTTTTCTGGCAGCAAAAAACAATTACAAAAAGCGATGGAACTTGACTGTTTTGTATCATATGGGCCTGCAATGGTATACTCTGAGGATAAACAAGTTCTTCTTTCACAAACACGTCTTGATAAAATATTGTTAGAGACTGATGGACCGGTGAGATTCTCTAGATGTTTTGGTCTTAAAACTGCACAAATAGAATTCCTTCCAAGCGTTCTTTTTTGTGCAGCTAGCATACTCAACAAATCATATGATGAAATGTTGCTTGTTGCAGAAAGAAACACTGATTCGTATCTTGGTGTATAGGTATAAAAAACCCCTTTAGCACATTCAACTTGTGAATAGAATCAGACGAATTTCCACGGAACTAATGACTACTTATAAAGGAAAATTTGATACTGATTTTGCACACAACAAACAGGTTCTAAATGAAATTGCAGTTGTAAGATCAAAGGGTCTAAAGAACGAAATTGCTGGTT
>CAMLDG010000033.1 GCA_946478655.1 uncultured Nitrosotalea sp. | reverse complement strand
TAGTCAAGATGTCTTTGTCTATCCAAAAGAAGGAAAAGATATTACAAATCTAGTACTTGTTACATTTCCAAACTTTCCACCACATGCACTTGCTACCGTAGTTCAAGAATATGATGTAAAGTTAGAGGCAGTTCCAAAGCTAGATGGAAAGTCAGACCAGCTGTTACAAAATCTCAAGGCAAAACATGCTGATATCTCTAACAAACTAAAAGAAGTAGACAGACAATTAGGTGAAATCTCAAAATCTCATTATGTCGATATAGTATGCATTGAGGAACAACTCGAGATTGAAAACAAAAAGCTTGAAGTTGTTGATAACCTGGGAGTCACATCTGACTCTTTTGCCCTTGAAGGCTGGATTCCAAAATCAAAGGTTGGCCAACTAAGAAGCATCTTTGAGAAAAATACCAAAGGTACCATGTTATTTGAGCTTGAAACCGACGAGCACCCACCTACACAATTTGACAATCCAAAAAGATTCAAACTGTTTGAGGCCTTTATCAGATTTTATTCTTTACCGGAAGGAAAAGAATTCGATCCCACACTAATCTTTGGTATATTCTTTCCAATATTCTATGGTATGATGGTAGGAGATGCAGGATATGGACTGTTTATACTTCTAGTATGCAGATGGGTTATTCGAAGAATTGAGGGTGGAAAGAGAGACATTAACATCATGCCTAGTATGTTGAGCAAATTTGCATTGAATATACTAAAGAGACAACAGATGGTAAAACTTGCAAAAGCAATGACACCTGGTGCTATCATTGCAATAGGATTGGGATTTGTGTTTAACCTCTACTTTGGATTCCATCTTAACGGATACCTGTTTGGTTTTCTTAACAGCTCTCTAGGTTTACATCTACCTGCAGACGGAACAATATTCAGTCCAATTACTAGTCTACGAAAACTATTGCTAATCGCTGGATACATTGGTCTTGGAATGGTAACATTTGGTCTAATTCTTGGTATCTTGAACAGTATACGTGAAGGTCTCAAAAAACATGCTATTGGCAAAATGGGCTGGTTGCTCTTTGGCTGGGGTGTAGTACTCTTTGGTCTTGCATTAATGCACCACCAACATGTCAACCCAATACACAGCATGACAGGAGCAGCCTACATAGGCTTGATGATAGGTGGAATCGGCTTGATGTTTGTAGGAGAAGGTCCAAGGGCAATCATGGAGTTACCATCTATTGTTAGCCACATATTATCATACACCAGACTTATTGGAATTCTTTTGGCATCAGTTATCTTGGCTGATGTAATTGACTTTATCTTTATCAAAACATTACATCATGGAATTCCTTTCATTGTTCTTGGAACGATAATACTCTTCATAGGTCACATATTCAACATCATAATTGGTGTCTTTGAACCAGGTATCCAGGGAGCCAGATTGATCTATGTCGAATTCTTTTCAAAATTCTATCATGGTAATGGACGAGCATTCAAGCCATTTGGAACCGCAAGGCGATTCACTTATCACCAGTATGAATTACAAGCAGAAAAGAAATAATTCTAATAATATTTTAGTTCGTTGACATCCAAAGTTCTTGTGCAATATCTGCATCTTAGAACAAGTCCTGTTTTATCAACAACATCCATGATTGGTTGTATGTCTTCGTCACTATTTGTTATACAGTCTGGATTTGAACATCTAAAAATTCTCTCAATCTGATTTGGCAAAGCAACACGTCTCTTCTCAACTAACTTGTAATCTTGGATTATGTTTACTGTTGCCTTTGGAGCAATAAGTGCAAGCTTGTTTGTATCCTTGTCTTGTAAAAATTTATTCTCAACTTTTATGATGTCTTTTTTTGCAACCTTGGAGCTTGGTACATTGAGTGCAATTGTGATTACATTTCCGTCGCTACCATCTATTCCCAATGCACTTAGCACCTTCAAACCTTTTCCAGATTCTATGTGATCAATAACAGTTCCATTCTTGATCCTTCTTACGATAAGATCCGACTCTGACATTGGAATAGTTTGTATACTACTCATATATAATAGTGAATTGCTAATGAGCAATTCTTTTTTCCAAAAAGATATTGTCTCAGTGAGAGATTTTGATAAACAAAAGTTTGAAACTGTTTTCCAAGCAACCGACAAAATAATTGGAATGAACCAAAATGAACGAAGGGAAATTGTGCGAGGAAAGACACTTGGATACCTATTTTTTGAACCTAGCACTAGAACCAGACTAAGCTTTGAGGCTGCCATGGCCTCAATAGGTGGCACCTCACTTGGAATAGCCGATGCTTCCTCATCGTCTGCAAAAAAGGGCGAAAGTCTTGCAGATACTGTAAAAATCATGTCTTTGTACTCTGATGTCCTAGTTCTCAGGCACCAACTTGATGGTTCTAGCAGATTTGCAGCCGAAATATCAGAAAAACCCCTGATAAAGGCAGGAAGTGGTACAGAAGAGCACCGAACACAGGCAATACTTGATCTTTATACACTTAGAAATGAAAAAAAGAAAATTGATGGTCTCAAGATAGGAATTGTTGGTGACCTAAAATATGGTAGAACAGTCTACTCGCTCTTGTATGCTCTAAGCAATTATAGTGTAGATGTAAAATTGATATCTCCACCATCACTTAAAATCCGAGCTGATTCAACTTATGAAATAAGAAAAAAATTACAATACACTGAAACTACGGATTTGGAAGAAAACTTGGATGACCTAGATGTCATCTATGTAACAAGAATACAAAAAGAAAGATTTGCAGATATTGAAGAATATGTCAAGGTCAAAGGTAGTTATAAAATTGGTTCCGAACTAGTAAAGAAAATGAAAGATGATGCAATCATAATGCATCCACTACCACGTCTTGATGAAATATCGCATGAAATTGATTCCACAAAACAAGCTAGATACTTTAAACAAGCCCAATATGGAAAAGATACACGCGCAGCACTTTTGGCATTGATTCTAAACGAAAACGGAATCGTATAAAAAATAATTTTTACATCGTAACTAGTTTTACATTATCCATCTTCTTGTTTGTCTGAAAGTCTCGTGTCATGACACTGATCTTTTCAGCATCTCCATGTAACAAGAAAAGTTCCATGCACTTGTTTCCATCTACTTTACTATGAAGATGAGTACCAATCAAATCTTCATGATTGTGTTTTATTCCTGTTACAACTTGTTCTGATTCTTCATCATGGACAATCATTAGTATGGCATGGATTAGTCCAGATAATGCTCCATGCTGTTTTTCCTCAGCAACTAAATTTCTTATACCTGCGCGAATGATCTCTGACCTGCCGGAAAACCCCATAGTTTTCTGTATTCTGTCTAATTCTGATAGAATCTCGTCGTTTAGAGATATGGAGACTATTGGCATGGTATCACTGTTATTAAGTATCTTATAAGTTTAGCAACAATAATTATTAAGATTTTGTAAATTTATTAATAACAATGAAACAGCTTTGGTATTGACAATAGGTACCAAAGCAGCAATACTGAGCATTGTAATTGTCATACCGTTAGCTGGTTATGGTTTATGGGCATCTGAACAAAATGGAGAACCAAGTCAGCAGGTATCGGAGAAACATAAAATTCTAGTTACATTTTATCCGATTTACAAATTTGCAAAAGCAGTTGGCGGGGAAAAAGTTGATGTCTCCGTAATTATTCCATCTGGAGTTGAACCCCATGATTGGGAACCAACAGTGCAAGATATTGAACGGCTCAAACAATCAAATATGATCATCATAAACGGTGCAGGTCTTGAATCATGGATTCCAAAACTTGTTTCTGCAAATCCTGACATCATAGTTGTTGACTCTAGCAAAAATATCCAATTGCTACAAAAAAATGAAGGTACGAGTATGACCGATCCGCACATATGGCTAGATCCGGTACTTGCTAAGGTTCAAGTACAAAACATTGCAGATTCTATGATAAAAGCTGATCCAGAAAATGCAAATTATTATCAACAAAATGCAAATCAATACAAGTCAAAATTAGATCTGCTTGATAAGCAAATTAGAACAGATCTTGCAAGTTGTAATAAAAAAGATTTTCTTGCATTTCATGATGCATTTTCTTATTTTTCAAAAGAATATGGATTGAATCAGAATACAATTGTTGGTGGACTAAATCCAGAATCTGAACCTACTGCAAAAGCACTTGAGGACATAACACAAAAGGCACAAAATCTTGGAATAAACGTGGTATTTACTGAAGAAGCAGTAAATCCACAAGTATCCAAAGTTATAGCTGATGAGATACATGGAAAAGTACTTGTCCTAAGTCCACTTGAGGTTACCAACATAAATGATGATTATATAGAAAAAATGCAAAATAATTTATCAAATCTCAAGGAGGCATTGTGCTCATGAAACTAGTTGAGATTGAAAATCTGACAGTCTCATATGAAGGAGTATCTGCACTTGACAAAGTAACATTTTCAGTTGAGGAGAAGGATTTTCTTGGTATTATTGGACCCAATGGTGCAGGCAAGACCACTCTCTTTAGTTGCATGCTAGGTCTTATTACAAACTACAATGGAACAATCAAGTTTTTTGGAAAGGATATTAGAAAATCTGTACAACACCTAAAACAGATAGGTTACGTACCACAGAAACCTGTATTTGAGAAGAATTTTCCTGCAACCGTGGAAGAAGTAGTAGGGATGAGCCTTAATGGTCAAGATAAAGACAAGGTTGACGCATCTCTTCAAAAAGTATGGCTTCATGAGCTTGGTAAACGTAGAATTGGTGACTTGTCAGGAGGACAACAACAAAGAGTGTTCATTGCAAAAGCTCTGGTAAATGATCCCCAGATACTAATTTTAGATGAGCCAGTTACAGGAATTGATTCACAAAGTATGGATTTTTTTTATCATATACTAGATGATCTTAATAGAAAAGAAGGTATCACAATTATCTGGTCATCACATGATCTGGATGCAGTGGCAAAACTTGCAACAAAAGTTGCATGTCTTAACAGAACCTTGGCATTCCATGGAATATCTGAAGAATTTTTCCACAACGAAGATTTGTTGAAAATGTATTCCGAGTCATCAATGCAGCTACATATGCATAAACACGGGGATTAGAAAATGAGTTTTGAAATACTGACATATGCATTTATGCACAGAGCTATTGTATCTGGAATAGCAATTTCTTTAATGTGTTCTTTGATTGGTTTGTTTCTTGTTTTGAGAAAACAGTCGCTTTTTGGAGATGCACTTGCTCATGCAGCATTTGGAGGAATTGCAGCAGGACTTTATCTTGGTGTATATCCACTATGGGCTGCATTTGTAGTATCTGTCTCAAGTGCATTAGCTCTGACGAAGATCAAACAAAAATTCCAAATTTCAAGTGATGCAACTGTTGCAATTTTACTCTCATCTGGTCTTGCAATGGGTGTAATTTTGATAAGTCTGGCAAAAGGTTTCACGGTTGACATATTCAGTTTTCTTTTTGGCAGCATATTGCTTGTAAGCTTGCAGAACACTCTTCTTATCTTGGGTTTGTGTGGTGCAGTACTTGTCATAATTTTATTGCTCTATAGAAAACTTGTATACACAACATTTAGTGAAGAGCAAGCAAAGGTAAGTGGAATTCCTGTAGAGAAACTCAATTATCTTTTTGTTGTAATTGCAGCAATTGCAGTCGTAATCTCAATGCAACTTGTTGGAATACTGCTGACATCATCTCTAATAGTAGTACCAAATGTCACGGCGATCTTGTTTTCTAGAGGCTTTAAGCAGACTGCTATACTTTCAATGAGTTTTGCAGTCTTTTCTGCAGTAGTGGGCATACTGTCTTCATATGTACTCAATGTGGCACCTGGAGGAATGATAGTCCTTATCTCGATTATTATTTTTGGTGTCTCTCTTGGAATGAAATCTCTAAGAGCCAGAAACAAATTCACCCGAAAGACTAAGTCAACTATACAAAACTGAATTTGATCATCTTTTTAAGATCTAAGACATTATACAAAACAATGAAGTCAAAACCATTTGGCGCACTATTTGGTCTTTTGGCTCTAGT
>CAMLDG010000032.1 GCA_946478655.1 uncultured Nitrosotalea sp. | reverse complement strand
CACAATGAAGGTACTTGCCCGCTCATTTTATGATAGGGATACAGTAGATGTTGCCCGTGACTTGCTTGGAAAAATACTGGTCCGAAAAATTAATGGAAACACAATATCTGGTATCATATCAGAAACTGAAGCATATCGATACAAGGACGATCCTGCAAGTCACACATATGGAGGCATGACAGAGCGAAACAAGGCCATGTTTGGCCAGGTTGGAAGAGCCTATGTCTATTTTACATATGGAATGCATTATTGTGTAAATGCTGTTGCACGAAGCCCAGATTATGAAGCAGGTGCTGTCTTGATAAGGTCACTTGTACCAAAAACAGGAATTGATTTCATGTCAATGCAGCGCAAAATCTCTGATATCTCAAATCTTACAAATGGTCCAGCCAAGCTGACTCAAGCATTAAAGATAACAAAAAAAGAATACGGCGAAGATCTTACAAAAAAATCTAACCTGTTTATCACTGATGGTTTGGAAATAAAAAAGTCAGAGATTCTTGCAGGACCGAGAATTGGAATAAGAAAAGCAAATGACAAAATGTGGAATTTTAAGATAATATAAAATATTTTTACATAAAACTAGGAGGATGGATTAGGTCTTGCGCCAAGTGTAGCCGTCAAGTCCATTGATTTTCCTTGTCTGTATACTGTCACTATTACCTTGTCTCCTACATTTTTCTGCTCGTCAAGATATGCAATGACATCGTAAATTGTCTTGATAGGATGTCCATCTATTGAAGTTATGATGTCTCCTCCGTGCAAGATGTTGTTCTGATCTGGTGTAGCTGGAGTTATGCCTGCTTTATCCGCAGGTCCTCCCTTGACTATGCTTTCAACTATCACACCCTTGAAGTTTCTTGCAAGTCCGTTTGCAAGGGAAATGTCAGAGTCTAGACTTCTTCCAGATATGCCAAGATATGGATGAGAGTATGATCCGTTTTTGATCAAGACAGGAGCTATTCTGCTTATTGTATTTGCAGGTACTGCAAATCCAACTCCTGCAAAGTCCCCTGTGCTAGTGCTGATTGCAGTATTCATTCCAACCACTTGGCCATTCAGGTCAAGTAGTGGTCCTCCAGAATTTCCTGGGTTGATTGCAGCATCAACTTGAATTACGTCAGGGATTGAAAATCCTGCGGTATTGTCATTTGGAAGAAGCCTTCCAATCTGGCTTACTATGCCTGTTGTCATTGTATCACTTAGTCCAAATGGGTTACCTATCGCAATGACTTGTTGACCCACATCAAGACTTGACGAATTTCCAAATGTTAACGGAACAAGGGACTCGTCTGAATAGTTATCAATTATCTGTATTACTGCAATGTCATTTCCGGGATCAGTTCCTACAACTTTGGCAGTGTATGTATTTCCGTCAATAAATGACACATTTACTGTTTTTGATCCTTCAACAACATGATTGTTGGTAATTATTCTACCTTCTGTATCATACACAAAGCCTGACCCTAGCCTTGTAGACTGGCTTTCAAGTGGCTGGCCATTGATAATGAAATTATTGTCTACACTTGATACCTTGCTTGTTATCTGTACTACGGAATTTTCTGAATTCTTGAAAATATGTGTAAGAATAGAATCTGTTGTTACAAGGCTTGATCCTGGAGGGCCCTGTGGTCCAGGTGGACCTTGTGGTCCTGGCGGCCCTTGTACCGTTGCCTGCGATATGTCCTCTAGTGTTCGTCCGTTGCTAAATTGTAATGCCACGGTAGCGGCAAGAACAATAGTTATCCCGATAAGTATAATCTCGAGTTTTCTCATGTTAAAATCTCTGCCCAAATATTGTACTTCAAAATATTATATTTTGCTATACATTGTTCCATGTTAATAATCGAAATTACCCATCTGGCTTTTTGGTATTATGTTTTGCTAAACTTTGGTAATCATTACCTAAATATACACACAAGTCACTGATTTCATTGTGGTAAAAAAGCAAAAGAACAAGGCTAAATCTAGTCCGATCACTAAAGGAATGATAATTACAGTTGCAGTTATCGCAGTTGCTATTGCCGGTGGAGTGTATTATTTATGGACATCTTCAATTCCGGTAAACGTAGACCATCCCGTATTTGCAACAGCCTCCAACGTCTACATATTGGCAACTCATAATGACCAAGGGTATTACTATGATGAGCAATCAACTAAAACTGGAAAAAAATCAATTACTAGTACCAATGTAGACCCTGTTATTCACATTCCACAAGGAACACTTGTTGCATTACATGTGATTAACGAAGACAAGGATACAAGTGCAGACCAGGATCTGAACATTGATGCCTTTAATGTACATACAAAACATCTGAAATACTTTGAAGCTGAAACAATAAAATTCCTAGCTGACAAGACAGGAAACTTTCCTTATTATTCTACATTACATCCTGAAATGAAGGGCACACTAACTGTGGATCCATAAAATTGATAGTCAAAATGTTCTCTAGCAAATCTTTTCATTTGAATCAGGAAAAGGCTAACTACAGATGAGTGAAAACAAGACGCCAACCTCTCGTCTTGATGTACTTGACTTAATGGATAGTTTCATACAAAAAATTCTTGAATTAAGGAGAATTCTCCTAGGAGTCTCAATATCCGGTTTTATCCTGGCGCCTTTTGCAATAGGATTGTCAATCTTCTTGTTGACACACAATCACTTTTTCATTGTTCTTGAGCGTGAATATGACTTTGGAGTAGCATTGAGCATACTGCTAGGCTTGGTTATTGCTATATCTACTGGCTGGATGGTGACTGGAATCAGACAGTACAAGACTCTAAAGTCTTGGAATAAAAAATACCAAGAATATCTACAACAAAAAGATGAGATTGACAAAAAGATTGCATCGCAGTATGGTCTAGACCAAGACTAGATTTCTTTATCTGGATTCTTTTTCTTTCTTGGGAACAGTGTTTCATAAGGATCCAAAATTGTCTTACAAAACTCAATTCCTTTTGGAGCCGGCTTGTAGATTGTGATGATGCGTTTTCCCATACTTCTCTCCTCACTTTGAATCAAGCCATTTGCTTCAAGTTCTGTCAATATTGATTTGTGTTTTTTTAAATTCAATCCACAAAAGCTCACAAGAGCTGTCTGGTTAAGCTCACCGTATTGAACCAATGTGAGAATGATATCCTTGATTATGTAAATTCTGTCACGGTATGGACTTGAACCTGACAATCACATCACAATCCGCTTGTAGTACAATGTCTGTCTATTGTAAAATCACTTGTCATTGCTAATAGCTTCTTGCAAAAATTGCATGAATCTTGGTTTGATTCTTGCATACAATGCATTTAGAATCTTGTGTCTTTGCATCAAATGGAATTACTCTGATATCTGCACCTGTTGATTCTTTGATAATTTCTTCACATTTTGTCTGTCCACACCATGGGGAATAAAGAAACGCACCCTTTTCCATCTCTGTCTTGAATTCTTCAAAATCGGTTATCTCTCTAGTCTTTTCTTTTAAAAGACTCTTGGCATTCTCAAAGAGATTTTGCTGAATCTCATCTAGCATCGCAAGAATTCCGCTTTCTGTGTTTTCAAATGCAAGATCAGTTTTTTTAAGATTGTCTCTTCTGACAAGAACCATCTTTCCTTTTGCAATATCTTTTGGACCTATCTCAACTCTCAATGGAACCCCCTTCATCTCCCAATCATGAAACTTGTATCCTGGAGTAACCTCGTCTCTTACATCCATGTGTATGCGAAGATTGTGTTTTGCCAATGTCTGTTTTATCTCTGAGGCCTTGTTGAGTACAAGTTCCATGTCTTCTGGAGAATAGTAAATCGGAACAATGACTACTTGAATCGGTGCAACTCGTGGAGGCAGTACAAGTCCCTTGTCGTCACCATGGATCATGATTAGCGCACCTATTAGACGCCATGACACTCCCCATGATGTCTGCCATGCAAATGTCTCCACGTTTTGCTTGTCAAGGAATTTTACATCAAATGGTTTTGAAAAGTTTTGACCCAAAAAGTGTGATGTTCCCATCTGGAGTGCCTTGCCATCTGGCATGATTGATTCCATAGTTGTAGTGTAAACTGCTCCGACAAACTTTTCCTTCTCGCTTTTTTTGCCTGTGATTACAGGAATTGCAAGTTCTTCTTCCACTGTTTTTTTATACATTTCAAGTATTGTCATGACTTCTGCTTCTGCCTCTTCTTTTGTTGTATGTACCGTATGACCCTCTTGCCAGAGAAACTCGGAGGTTCTCAAAAATGGCTTGGTTGCCTTTATCTCTGCCCTTAGTGCAGTGTTCCAAAAATTAATCTTCAGTGGCAAGTCTCTCCAACTCTTTATCCACTTTGAATACATTGAATACGCAAGTGCCTCAGAGGTGGGCCTTAATGCAAGCTTGTCACCAATCTCTGTTTCACCAGAATGTGTGACCCAAAAGACTTCGGGAGTAAAGCCTGCAAAGTGATCTGACTCTTTACTTAACAAAGACTCTGGTATCAAAACCGGAAGAAAACCATTCTCATGTCCAGTTGCTTTTAATTTTTGGTCAAGTGAGGATTTTAGAGATTCCCAAATGGAATATCCATATGGTCTTAGTACAATTAGGCCTTTTACTGGTGCATAATCTGCAAGTTGTGCCTTTAGTACTATCTGAGTATACCACTCGCTAAAATTTTCATTCTTCTTAACTGTAATTCCTATCTCTTTGCTCAATTCCAGTCTTTCTTATACTTGCACTAATGAGCTTTCTGGTTTTTTAGAGTGGATCGCCTTTACAGAGTACTTTACCTGAGACTCTGCTCTGGAAGTTAGAACATACAAAACACTGGATAAATGGAAGTTCATTTTTCAAAACAGGACAGTCAACTGCTTCTTCTTTCATACGCTTGAGCATCTTTGGACTCACACCTTTGAGTTTGAGCTTTCCCTTATCATCCATCATGCCTGACGCTTTGAGCTCTTCTTTGGTTTGATCTGACAGCTTGATGGCCTTTGCAACAACTTTTACTGGGACTTCATATTTGTGTGGAAGCTCATCCATATTCTACAACTTGGAAAGCTTGAATATATTACTAGTGGTAGAAAGATCCGAGAATCGCTTAAGATTAATATAATCTGATTTGTGGTTTGAAAGAAGAAACCGATGTTAGCAATCTTTGATGTTGAAGGTGTATTACTTGATGCAGAATTTCTTCCAATACTTGCCGAAAAAATTAACAAACAAGATGAAATCTGGGCCATAACAAGACAAGGAATTGAAGGCAAAATAAATTGGGAGGAGGGATTAAAGCGAAGAATCGAACTTTTACGTGGAATCGATTATCAGACTTGCAAGGAAGTCTCTGATTCGCTAAAAGTAATGACTGGTGCAAAAGAAGCATGTAATGCATTAAAGGCTGCAGGATGGAAGATAATGGCAGTATCTGGAGGGTTTACAATAATGACTGATAGACTAAAGGAAGAACTGGGTCTTGACCAGGTTTACTCCAATGAATTGTTATTCAAGGATGGAAAACTTGATGGGGTAACAATTGAGGTTGACTCTGACAAGTCAAAATCTGCTCTCATCAAGATAAAAGAATGGAATGAGAAAAAAGAAAACATTGTAGTGGTAGTGGATGGAGCAAATGATATCAAACTGTTCAATATCTGTGGACTAGGGGTCGCATTTAGAGCCCAAGACATGGTAAAGGAGCTTGCAACTGTCACACTGGAAGAAAAAGATCTTTCCAAGCTTATTGGACTGATTAACAAACACTATGGTCTGAAAATACCGTTACAGACAATGGCCTAAAACAAGATATCATTTAAAGCCGCAAAAAATTAGACCTGATACATGTCAGTTCAAATCATTCCTATTGCATTATCAAAAGATGTAGGACCCGGAGATGACTTGGTTGAGATTTTGCTCAAGACCAAGGCTGGACGTGGATTGAAAGACAATGACATTTTGGTATTTACGCAAAAAATTATCTCAAAACAAGAGGGTCAAAAAATTGACTTGTCCCTAGTTAGGCCGACTCTACTTGCAATAGGTATTGCCAGTGCATACAACAAGGAT
>CAMLDG010000031.1 GCA_946478655.1 uncultured Nitrosotalea sp. | reverse complement strand
TGGTTTTAGTTCAACTTTAGGTTCTGGTTTTAGTTCAACTTTAGGTTCTGGTTTTGATTCCATCACTTTCTTTTTGATCTCTTCAACAACTTCTTCTGGGCCAAAGAGAGTTTCCAAGAATACATCTTTATCAAAAGATTTCAAGTCCTTGTATTCTTGTCCAACACCCAAGTAAAGAATCGGACTTGACGTCACTTTAACTATTGATATAGCAGCTCCACCGCGTGCATCTGCATCACTTTTTGTAAGTATTGCACCATCAAATTTTGTATAGTTGTGAAACTCTCGTGCTTGACTCACGGTGTCATTTCCTGCTAATGAATCTCCTACAAATAATTTTAGATCAGGGTTTACCACTTTGTTAATCTTTGATATTTGGTCCATCAAGTTTTTACTAGTTTGCATTCTGCCAGCAGTATCAATTAGTATACAATCTATCTTGTGTGATTTGGCATAAAGAACTGCATCACGTGATACTGCAGCAGGATCAGAGCCATAGTTTTGAGCGATGACTTTGATGTTGAGTCGTTTTCCATGTTCACTTATCTGCTCTATTGCACCTGCTCTATAGGTATCAGCAGCTGCAATCACAACAGAATATTTGTTTTCTCGCAAAAGATTTGCAACTTTTGCTATTGTTGTAGTCTTTCCCGTTCCATTGATGCCCATAAATGAAATGATGTAAGGTTCTCCTTTTTCCTTCTTTTTTTGTATGTTAGAAAGAATGTCGACTTTTCCTGCATTATCAAACATAATTGAGATGCTTTTTCGTAGTTCTTGCTTTACAGTTTCAGCAATCTTGTCTTTGTTTACAGTGGAGCCAATCAATTGGTTCTTCAAGTCATCTTTTAGTGCGTCAATGACTTCGGTAGCAACATCTGATTCCAGTAACGCAATCTCAAGTTCAAATAAAACCTCATCAACATCTTTTTCCTTTAATTCCTTTTCTCCAAAACTTTTAGCCGCTAAAGAAAATGCATTTCGTAATTTTTCAAACATGCTATACTGCCTTACTGCATGTGATTCTGATTTGATTGTATAAGTTTGTTCATTTCATGTTGTCCCTGCTCTAGCTTGGCAGACACTTCATATCGTTGTGATGACAATTGTTGCAGCACCAGTTCAAGTTCTTTAATTCTAGATTCCATATAGTTTATTGCAGAATTTTTGTCTTGTTCCACAGAAGCTCCTGCACCAATATTTACAATCATTTTCTGTTCAGGATTTATTTTTGCTTTGACATATACTCCCAAGCCAACTGGTACAAGTGTTTCACAATCAACATTGCCTGTCATCCCTTTCATTGATTCCACTGCATTTGATGCCTCTTGCAAAAGTCTCATTACGGTTTCTTCCCTCTGTACAAGATCATTTAGGTAAGATTCTAGAGCTTGCATCTGTTGCATCAACGCTTGGGCCTGTTCTTCACTCATTTGCCAAAAATTCTCTTACTGACTATAAATTCATTCTGAAAGCGTGAAAATAAAACAAAAAGAAGAAAGGAATTATGCCTTTACCTTTGAGAGTCGTGCATCAATTTCGTCCCAGTTTATTACATTCCACCATGCATTGACATAGTCTGCACGTCGATTTTGATATTTCAAATAATAGGCGTGCTCCCAAACATCCAATCCCATTAACGGGATAAGGCCTTTGGTACGTGGACTTGTCTGATTTGGCATTGTAGTAAACTCGACTTTCTTTGTTTGAGGATTGTAAGTTAACCAACCCCATCCACTTCCTTGTATAGCAATGGTATCTTTGACAAATTTTTCTTTAAAGCTGTCAAAGGTTCCAAACACAGAATTGATAGCTCCTTCTAGGCTACCACCTGGTTTTCCGCCACCGCTTGCTTTCATACTATTCCAAAACAAGGCATGGTTTTCGTAACCGCCTCCATGAAAATTCACTGCACCACGAACATTTTCTGGTACTTTACTCAAATCTGCAAGCAACTTGGGCAGTTCCATGTTTTGTAGATCTGCACTAAGATTTGCCAACGCATTGTTCAAGCCATCAGTATATGCTTGGTGATGTTTTGTGTGATGAATCTCCATTGTTTTGGCATCGATATGTGGTTCCAAGGAATCATACGAGTATGGTACTTTTGGAAGTTCATATTTTGCCATAAAGCGTACAGGTCCTTCTTGCAATTTATGGCTTTGGTTGCAAATGCATTTTATTTAGTGCTCATTCAGATACGATGTGGTAGAGAAGTTCCTAGTTTTCTCTCTTGCTTTTGTTTTATGCATTACATGCTTTATTGCAAGTTCAAATGAAGAACAGAATACACTTTCAAGTAGCATAAAATTAGTTGGAGCCCAACTGCCAAAACAAAATGGATTGGACGGTCAGGGAATAAAAATTGGAATAATAGATACAGGAGTTGATTTTGATCATCCAGATTTACATGGTTACGGCAAATCAGGAAGAATCTCAGGAGGATACGACTATGTCAATACCGACAAGAGACCAATTGACGTAAATGGTCACGGTACCGAAGTTGCAGGAATAATTGGTGCCAATGGAAGTTTTTCCGGCATGGCTCCAAGATCACAGTTGTTCTCATACAAGGTATCATCTTCTGGAGAAGCAGTCTCATCGGAATACATCATACAAGCCATTTCACGTGCCATAGAAGACAAGATGAATGTAGTAAACATCAGCCTTGGTGTCAATAGAACTAACGATGAGTTGGAAAATGCAGTTGATGAGGCAGTAAAGAAAGGAATTGTCATAGTTACAGCTGCAGGAAATAATGGACCTGATGACATGACAATTGGCAGCCCAGGCAGAGACTTTAACGTGATAACAGTTGGAGCATCTTACAACAACATAACATCAAGTCTTGTATCTACACTAGAGATTGGAAACAAGCAATATAACGTAATACCAATGCTTGGCACAGATGTTTTGAAAAGTCCAATCACAGGCAAAATAGTTTATGGCGGATATGGCAGGGTCAAAGATCTTCAAGGCATAGATGTCAAGGATTCCATATTGCTAGAACAGCGCGGCAGTGATACAAAAGGCGAGAAGGTATTTTTTTCTGAAAAAGAAAAAAATGCTGCAGACCGTGGAGCAATAGGTTTGATAGTATACAACAATCAAAGTGGAATTTTCTTTGGTGAACTAAGAGGACCCAATTCAACCAATTACCAACCTCGGATTCCTGTAATTTCAATATCAGGAAGTGATGGTCTTGAATTAAAATCAATGTCAAAAAATAATACTTTGGCAAGTCTGAACATATTTTATCACCCAGACTTTGTCGCACCGTTTAGCTCACGTGGTCCGGTATCTCCATTTTATGTAAAACCAGATCTTGTTGCTCCAGGAGTTTATGTTAACACCACATCACTTGGAGGAAAGTATAATCTGACTAGCGGAACAAGCATAGCAACGCCGCATGTTACAGGAGCAATCGCATTATTATTACAAGAGCATCCAAATTTGGACCCAGCATCGGTAATATCTCTAATAGATACAACAACTGACCCTGTCACAGACGCTTATGGTAAGGTATTTTCAATCAGTATAGCAGGCAGTGGAAGACTAAATGTCACAAGAGCAAGTTCTGCAGATCTAATCATTTCCCCTCACAGTCTAGTCTTTAATTTGTCATATCAAAACCCTAGTGATACCAAAATACTGAACCTGCACTCAATAGACAATACTACAATCCCAAAACTAAAAGTCCAGTTTGAATCTAGCAATCCAGGATTGGTTTTCAATTACACCTCAAGTAACAATACGTTATCGGTACAAATTACAGATAATGCGAAAAACCAAGGAGATTATGACGGATTCATAACAATTGATGATTCAAAAACAGTATACAGAATCCCTGTCTTGATTCATGTAACCAAGGGGACACTAGAGGCAAACCAAAACAATAACCAAATTAGTTTTTCAATAAATTATCCTGACAAGTGGTCATATGCAAAAATTTCTTTAATGAAAGCAGGCTCACATGATATCAAAACAATTGGAATCACTCCACAAGATTCAAAGACAATTTCAATTAATAGCGCAGGAGAATATTGGATACAAGCTGACATCAAGGCTGAAAACCAAACAGACCATGCATACAAGATATTATCAATAGACCATGTCACAGAAAGTTATCCAGACATTGAAGAAATTTTGCAGATTCCAATAAAACAAACAATAATTATTTTTTCTATTGTAGCGATTACAGTTATAGTATCTCTAGTAAAACGTAGATAGACTCAGGTGTGTGGTCCAGCATCTTTTATTTCTTGAGCAACGTTTCCAAACTTTTTAAAGTTCTCAACAAACATTTGAGCCAGTTTTTTTGCAGACGAGTCATAACCGTCTTTATCAGACCAAGTATTTCGTGGATTTAACACCTCAGAAGGAACGTTAGGACATGTAACTGGAATATCCAAATTAAAGACAGCATCCTTCCTATACTGCACCTTGTCTAGTTCTCCTGAAAGTGCAGCTGTTACCATGCTTCTTGTATAGTGAATATTCATCCTCTTTCCAATTCCATATGGCCCACCTGACCAGCCAGTATTTATCAGATATACAGTTGTCTTGTGTTTTGTTATCTTTTCTCCCAACAATTTTGCGTAAACTGATGCATGTCTTGACATGAAAGGAGCCCCAAAGCATTCAGAAAATGTTGCCCTAGGTTCAGTTATACCTCGTTCAGTGCCTGCAAGTTTGCTTGTATACCCAGACATAAAGTGATACATTGCAGATTCTTTTGTTAGCTTGGCTATTGGAGGCAGTACACCAAATGCATCTGCTGTCAAAAATATTATGACTTGAGGATTTCCTCCAAGACTTGGAATTACAGAACCTGGAATAAAATCAAGAGGATAAGCTGCTCTAGTATTTTCTGTAAGGCTACCATCATTGAAGTCTGGCATCATGGTTGTCTTGTCAATTACAACATTTTCTAGTACAGCGCCAGATCTTATTGCATCCCAGATTTGTGGCTCTGCATCTTTGTTTAGATTGATGCATTTTGCATAGCATCCACCTTCAAAATTAAAGATGCCTCTATCAGACCAACCGTGTTCATCATCTCCTATCAACTTACGATTCGAGTCAGCAGATAGTGTGGTCTTGCCAGTACCTGAGAGGCCAAAGAACAAAGCTGTATCTCCGCTCTTTCCAATATTAGCAGAGCAGTGCATTGGAAAGACACCGCGTGATGGTAAATTGTAATTCATTACTGAGAACATTGCTTTTTTTATTTCTCCAGCATACGAAGTTGCTCCAATCAAGACAACTTTCTTTGTATAATTTAGAAGAATGAATGCATCAGTTCTGGTGCCATCAACTTCTGGTACTGCCTTGAAGTCATTTAGTGCAATAACGGTATATTCTGGTTTGTGTGATTCAAGTTCCGATACAGTTGGTCTGATGAATAATTGTCTTACAAAGAGACTCTGCCATGGATGATCAGTTATGATTCTAATTGGTAATCTGTGTTCAGTGTCTGCACCTACAAATCCATCAAAGATGAAGATCTCCTTGCCTGCCATGTGATTTGTCATCTTTGCAAATATTTTGTCAAACTTGTCTCCTGGAAACGGGTGATTGATCTTACCCCAGTCAACAGTATCATGAGTTTGCTCATCATCGACTATAAAACGATCATCAGGGGATCTTCCAGTATATTTCCCAGTTTTTACGGCCATTGCCCCACTTGCCGTAAGAATACCTTCGTTTCTTTCTTCGATTAGATCAATGAGATCTTTGACCTGCAGGTTTCTCTGTATCTTTGCAGGTTTTATTCCCATTTGTTCCAATTGAGATACAACGTGACGAGTGATTGTAGGTTCCAAATCCTCTATCATCTGGTAAGACGAATTCTTATAAAATTCCTTATTATCTCTTCGGATCAAAAGCCACTAAACAAGAAACGTATTTATTGTAAAATTTAGTCAGAGTCGTGTACATGCCGATCAATAAAGAAGCTCTTGAACTTAGAAAGAAAGTGGCTGAACATAGGCCAGACTTTGTTAGACAAGAGAGCTGGAGATATGCAAAACTTGCAGAGACTTGGAGAAAGCCAAAAGGTATGGACAACCATCAAAGAAAGCAAAAGAAGGG
>CAMLDG010000030.1 GCA_946478655.1 uncultured Nitrosotalea sp. | reverse complement strand
GAATCAGGCCTTAGTGAAAAAGTAAAACGCGAGGCGCTCAAGATTTTAGAACAAGCAAATGAAAAAGAGATCTCTGCAGGAAAAGATCCAATGGGACTTGCAGCTGCTGCATTGTATTTGTCATGTGTCATACATGGAGACAATACGACTCAAAAAGTAATTGCAGTTGCAGCAGGAGTAACTGAGGTTACAATCAGAAATAGATACAAGGGATTGCGCGAACTTTTAGACATTCAAGTTCCCGACAAGAAATCAAAATTAGAGATATCCTAGATTTATCTAAAGTGAGATATAGCTACCTTTTGTCCAACCTTTAGTTCTTTTTGGATCTTGACTTTCTTTACTGCTTCCTCAAAGTCTCTCATCTTTACTTTTGCAACATCGACTTGTTTTTCTGCCTCTTTTGGATCTGGATACTTGTCAACGAAATTATGTAGTACAATTGATGCCGCAGTGTTTGCAATTGCAGCAACATCTGCTCCACTCATTCCGTCTGTCATCTCTGCAATCTTTGCCAAGTCAACATAGTCTGGGTTTAGTCCATTTGGAGTTCCCATCTCTTTTTCAATTGGAATGTTTTTGGAGCTGATTTCTAATATCTTCAATCTTCCTTCCTTGTCTGGTATTGGAACGACAATGATTTTATCAAATCTTCCAGGTCGAAGCAGTGCAGAATCAATCATGTCTGCCCTATTTGTAGCAGCAATTACCACTACACCATTTAGTGATGTTATTCCATCCATTTCTGTTAGCAACTGGCTGACAACTTTTTCGGTTGTTGCACTCTCTCCCATTCCTCTAACTGGTGCAATGGAATCAATCTCATCGAAAAATATTATACATGGTGATGACTGTCTTGCTCTACGAAATATCTCTCTTATTCCTCGTTCTGATTCTCCAATCCACTTTGACAATAATTCAGGGCCTTTTACAGAGATGAAGTTTGCTTCACTCTCAGTTGCAACTGCTTTAGCCAAAAGCGTCTTTCCTGTTCCGCTTGGTCCATGCAATAAGATACCTCGCGGCATCCTGTATCCTAGTTGTGAGTAAAGGCCAGGATATTTCATTGGCCACTCTACAGCTTCTTGGAGTTCGCGTTTCACGTTTTCCAGTCCTCCTATTTCGGTCCACTGGATGTCAGGTGTCTCAATGTATACCTCACGCATTCCAGCAGGGGTGACATCTCTGAATGCAAGTTGATAATCTTCAGCGTTTACAATTAGTTTGTCAAGTGTCTCCGGTGGAATTTTTTCATCAGACAAGTTAATCTCTGGCAACAGTCTTCTCAAACATTTCATTGCGGCTTCCTTGCAAAGATATTCCAAGTCAGCACCCACATATCCATGGCTAGAGCCTGAAATTTTTTCCAAGTTGATGTCTTCACTTAGTGGCATGTTTCTTGTGTGGATTAACAAAATCTCTAGTCTGCCTTTCTTGTCTGGAACTTTGATCTCAATTTCTCTATCAAATCTACCAGGTCTTCTCAGAGCTGGGTCTAGTGCATTTGGTCTGTTGGTTGCAGCAATAACAATTACTTTGCCTCGTCCTTCAAGACCGTCCATTAGTGACAACATTTGTGAAACAACTCTTCTTTCCACTTCACCAGTTACTTCTTCTCTTTTTGGTGCAATCGAGTCAATCTCATCAACGAAAATAATTGAAGGTGCCTTTTCTTTTGCTTCCTTGAATATTTCACGCAGTCTTGCTTCACTTTCACCATAAAACTTGCTCATTATTTCAGGACCAGATATGCTGATAAAATGAGCATTAGTTTCATTTGCAACTGCTTTTGCAAGTAGTGTCTTTCCGGTTCCAGGTACACCATATAACAACACACCTTTTGGAGCTTCAACTCCTAATTTTTCAAATATTTCAGGGTGTCTCATTGGAAGTTCTATCATTTCTCGTACTTTACGGATTTCATCAGACATTCCTCCAATGTCTTCATATGACACTTGAGGTACTCCTCGCAAGCTTTCGCCTTTTTCAGCAATGTGGAATTCGGTCTTTGGAGTTACAAGAACTGCATCAGATGCAGGAGTTATTCCGATTACCTGAAATGTCAACCTGCCACCAAAGTATGGCACCATGATATTGTCACCTTTTACAAGTGGAATATTTTCTAGAGAATCTGTAAGATATCGTTCATCAATTGGAGGTATGGAATCAAGCGGAGCAACTATGACTTTTTCTGCAGGTACAGTCTTTATCTTTCGCACTGTTACAGTATCTCCAATTCCTACACCAGTGTTATTTCTGCCAAGCCCATCCACTCTGATAATTCCCTTTCCTTCATCAGATGGATATAGTGGAAGACATCGTGCTACAGATCGTCTCTTGCCGGTAATTTCCAAGATATCACCAGTTGATGCCCCAAGTGCATCCATTGACTCGTAATCAATGCGTGTTACACCGCGGCCTACGTCTCTTGTATACGCTTCCAATATTTTTAGTTGAACAGAATTTTGGGCTATGAATATACTTTGTAGGTATGTCTTGTTATACCTTTGGAATCTTGGGTTCATAATGATACGCAAATTTTAAAACCCTGATCGGCAGAAAAACTGAAAAAATACCCAAGAAACTTGGTCACATGCAGTCAAGAACTTTTATACCGTAAATACAGTTTCAAGATCAACTTGGATGCATACCTTGAAGAGGAATTGTACGATCTCCTGACTTATTGTATTCAAAATCCAGATGCTTCAGATTATGGTACCAAGGAAGATAGAATCAAAGAGATAGGCCAAGAACTATTTTCAGACGGAGGCGTTGATGCACTTGAGAACATGTATTTTTCAATAGAACACAGGATACGTGAAGAGATTTCAAAAGATGCCAAACCATATCGCCCCCTTTGGAACGGTATCTCTAACGAGTGGAATTACTAGGCAACTGCAGCAATCTGTTTTTCTTGTACAGGCTCTGTCGCTTTTCTTGCTCTTGCCAGTGCCATTCTCAAATGTTCGATTTCAATTTCATCAATCATTTCGCACATGTTATTTTATAAAAAATTATGATACTTAAAAGATGCGTATCTTTACGAAAATGATCTCTTTGATTCAGTATTGCCTACTGGTTTTAGGTTGGTACAATAATCAATCCACTGGTGTGTAAATGATATCTCCTTGTCACCATGCAGATAGCATCCAATTACTTTTTTGGCATCGGCAATCAATGGGAAATCTACAATGAATTTTTCCTGCTCGTCTATTTTTCTAAAGTATGTTGGTTTTAGTCCCATGGAATACAATTCAATTACATACTCGAACGGATTGGTTCCACCAAGTTTTTCCTTGACAGATTCAAACGCGGCATATCTTGCTGCATACTTGGCTGCATCACGTGCTGCATCTCTTGCTGTCTCTCCTGAAATAAACTCGCTTCCATACCATCCATAATTATTGCGAGCAGCACTGCTTGCTTCCTTCCATGCAGTGTTCCATGCAGAATCCCAGGTGTTTGATTTGTTAGAGTTTAGTGCTTCAACTCGTGCCAAGTCCCAAAGTGAGTCTGCTGCATGTTGCAGTGTATCATTGTCTTTCTTCCATGGTACCAACGCCTTGGCATATTTTTCCACCAAATCGGATACTTGTGGCAACAAAGAGTTTGCTTCTGCAAGGGATCTAGCAGGAGTAAAATATTTTATTGATTGTAACTTGGAAATTTGCGAATTAGTGTTTGTTTGTGTCATCAGTATTCAAAAATTTCTGGGTTTTATATTAATCTGTTTTTTTGCGCTCGTAAAATTTTTCAGGAGGCTCTTGTCTGTCTTTTTTGTGCCCTGGAAGGTACAATTTGGCAACTGCGCCCATCATGAATCCTCCAACAACTACTATGGCAATCCCACTTATGATTAGAACCAGAACTCGTCCAATTGCCTTGAGTATTGCCATGCCATTATGATAGCATTACCAGTAAATATGGGTTGGTCACTGGTACAGAATCAGATTTTTTTCAGTCTTTTTCCTTTTCGTCAATTGTAGACTCGAGATAGACAGCCAAGTTTTCAGTCATTTTTTTTACAACACCCAATGCAGACTTGATCTCAGGCTCTGAAAGATCCTGGATAGCAGTTTTTCTAATTTGTGCTGCACATTCCATCATAGAATCCCACATGGAGTCAGCCTTGGCAGTAGAATAGATCCTCTTTATTCTCCTGTCTTTTGAATCAAGTTTTCTTTTCACGTATCCGTCTTGCTCCATTTTGTCAATTATTGGCACAAGTGTAGGACTTTCAACTCCAATCTTGTCTGCAAGTTCTCGTTGTGTTGGACCAGACTGCATGTTTAGTGCAAATATGACCTTTGACTGGACCAAGTTTATTCCGGTTTTATTTCGTAGCTCAAGATCAAATGCTTTTTGCATCATCTTTGATGCAGAATATATCACAAAACCAAAACTGTTTTCATAATCAAACTTTTTCATTTGCCTTCGAATCATTAGGAAGCTAATGAATATATAGACCTTGTTCCAATACAAAATAATGAAAATCTCACAAAACCAAAGACAGGAGAAAGTTATCTGATGGCACTAAGTACAAAGCAACAATACAGATCAGAGCTTGGTGTGGTCTCAGAAGTATTACAGATTACAATGGATTGCGGCATGCAAGGCGCAATAATATCTTCGATTGCACGCAGAGCCAACCTATCACACTATACAGCAATGGAAAAGTGTCAGAAATTGATAGAGTTTGGATTGATGGAATCAAGGGCAGACAAGAAGAGTCGCAGCTTTGTCATCACCGAGAAAGGGATCAAGTTTCATCAAGAGATCCAGAAATTCATAGAGATTGCCCAAGAGATAAAAATAAGATACTAGTCTCTCCTAACTTTTTTGTTCAAACCCGAGTTTTTCTCGAAACTGCTTGGCCAAGTTTCTCACTGATACATTACTTACACCACAAGCTTTTGCAATCTCTATCTGTGTCTTTTTTTCATCGTGGATACACGTTGCCAAGTAAACTGCAGCTGCAACTAGCGACATGGGATTTTTTCCTGTTGAAAATCCCTGGTCTTCTGCACGCAATAACAGATCAAGTGCATGTCGTCTTGTGATTTCACTTACTTTGATGATGCTACAGACTTTGGTTACAAATTCTACAGGATCAAATGGATCAAGCCTAAGGTCAAGGCTTTTGACCATTGTCCTGTATGCAGTGGCAAGATCGCCTTTTCTTACATTTCCAGCTTTTGCAATGTCACGCAGAGTCCTCGGAGTGTTAGTTTTTCTGCATGCTGCATACAATGCAGCATAAAGTATTGAAGAGATTCCCCTTCCTCGAGTCAATTTCATGGCAACTGCTTTTCTGTAAATGTATGCAGTCTCCTCTACTACACTATCAGGAAGTGAGAGTTGTGATTTGATGGTATCAAGAAGTGTGAATGCATGTCGTAGGTTAGAGTCATTTCCTTTTGACTTGCTCCTGTTATCCCAGATTCGTAGTCTGTTGAACGTATTTTTCATGTATCCAGAAAGCAAGCGGCCTGCAGCATCCTTGTCTTGTAGTCCTATGGAAGTTGCAAGGCCCATGTCGTGTACTGCAAGGCTTGATTTGGCTCCAGTTCTGCTCTTGTCGTTGAACTGTTCCACATCAAAGGAGCGTGATTCTGGTCCTATGCTGTCTATCTTTTCTATCAAGACCAGGCCGCAGCTTGCACAAAGAATTTCTCCAGTATTGTTATCAGTTACAAGAGGTCCCCTAGGACAAACTTTTAGCGTGCATTTGTCAAACATTTCATCTTGCAATGTGGGTATAATAGGTCGAGTTTGACTAATTAGTAATTTGCAAACAATACTAGGGTGATCTTGCAGTAGGTCTAGCTAATTTCACGTTCTATAAGAAACGTCTAGAACTTTTTATCACAATATATCAAAAATACAAGATTATACCCACTTGCTTTAAATTAAGAACAAGGTTGCTTTCAAAGAATGTCAGAAGATCTTGCCAGCATAATTGAAGAAATGATAAAATCTGGAAAAGGTGATACTGCAAGATTACAAAACATTCTGACTGCAATAAAAAATTCAGAGCCAGTATCTTTTGAGGATCATCAATACATAGAAACTCTGACCCAGCCCCAACCTAATCAAATTCCAAGTGATATGACACAAGACAC
>CAMLDG010000029.1 GCA_946478655.1 uncultured Nitrosotalea sp. | reverse complement strand
GAGCAGATCCACGAAAGCAAGCTCAGTCCAACACAGAACATTCTAGATGGCAAGAAAGAATTTGTTTTGGTAGGAGTTGGCAGTAGCCCCGAATTGCGTGGCCAGCGCAAGTATGTCTTCAATGACTGATTCTAGTAACAAAAATCGATCTTGACGATCAAAGCAAATCAACAAAAAGGATATAAAATCATAATTGCACTTGGATATCATGAAAGACCGTTCAATGCCAATTTGTTTTACAGCTGAACAATATGCAAAAATTGAGCAGATTGCAAAGCAAAGAGGAATGTTAAACGCAGGCCAGCTTCTCGAAGAAGCACTGGAACAATAAACCCGAGAACACACGTTCTCAAATCTTTTCCTTTATGATAACTATTTAATGGATTTAGTGCTGTAAAAATATCATGAAACTGTTTGGCAAGCCCATTGTATGTGCAATCTGTGGAAAAGAGTCATCCCACAAACACAAACCAAAGAGCGAATGGAATATTGAAGGACCGCTTTGCGGGGATTGCTATGTAACCCAGATGAAAAAGTTCTACGAGCTTGGTCTGCGACAAAAATGTGTTACTTGTGGAATTGAAAAAGATGTTCCGGATCTATGGGAGCCGCGATACCAGTGGGATATGACTGGTCTTTTATGCAAATCATGTTTTGATAAAAAGGATCTTACGTTTAAGAGCCAAAAATCAACATGTCAAGTTTGTGGAAAAAAACTTGGCATGATACGATACAATCCAAAGAAAAAATGGGCACTTGACGGGCAATTGTGCAGGCAATGCTGGGACTCTCACAAGGCACAGCTGGGCTAGATGAATATTTTCAAAAAATTCAAGTGTGATGTTTGCGGTGCAAGATTTAGACAACAAGAGTATCTAATGCAGCACCAACAGCTGTATCACAGCGGCAAAGAATATGATTGTAAAATGTGCAACCAAAATTTTCCAAGCATGGAAGCAATGCGGACACATATGCAAAGAATGCACACATACCACGGTAAAAGAGACGTCTAGAATGCCTTGATTGTCTTTACTACTGGTGGTCTGACTTTTGTAAATACTCTAAAACCACAAATGCATTTTATTTCTGGCAGTCTTGTTAATTCTGACTGGGACACTTGGGTTCCACAACGCATGCATGAATAGAAAACGCTAAAGCTAGTTGGTTTCTCTTCTGCTGGTATTTCTTGTGTTGGTTCAGACATTTTTATCAAAATCTATTTCAAAGTAAGTTCAATGTAAACATCGTTTGGAATTTTAATTCTCATGAGCTGTCTTATTGCTCTGTCATCGGCACCAAGATCAATTACTCGTCTGTGGATTCTCATTTCCCATTTTTCATATGTGTTTGTACCTTGACCACATGGTGACTTTCTTGTAACAACATTTAGTGTTTTTACTGGTAATGGTGTTGGACCTTTTACTTTAACACCGGTCTTTTCTCCGATGCCCTTGATTTCAGTACAGACCCCGTCAAGTCTCAAGAGAGATGTGCTTGTTAATTTAATTCGGGCTGTCTGGGTCATTCAGGTCCCTATTTTGTGTATTTCTCAGTGATCTCTTTTACAATGCCTGCTGCAATTGTTGCACCCATGTCTCTGAGAGCAAATCTACCCATCTCTGGGAATTCACCAAATGTCTCGATGCACAATGGTCTTACTGGCTTGATTCTAACGATTGCAGAATCTCCTGCCTTTAAGAACTTTGGATCTTTTTCTTCAATTGCACCGGACTGTGGATTTATTTTTGCTTCAAATGCTACTATGGTTGCTGCAACTTGAGCGGTATGTGCATGCATTACTGGTGTGTATCCAGGTGCAATTGCTGTTGGATGATGAATAACTATGATTTGTGCTCGGAATTCTTTTGCAACGTTTGGTGGTGAATCAGCTGTTCCGATTACATCTCCTCTGTGGATATCTTTCTTTTCAATACCTCTGAGGTTGAATCCGATGTTGTCACCTGGTTCTGCTGATGGCATTTCAGTGTGGTGGGTTTCAATTGACTTGATTTCACCGACTGCTCCAGATGGCATTACAACTATCTTCATACCTGGTTTTGCAACTCCGGTTTCTACACGTCCTACTGGGACGGTACCTACACCGGTGATTGTGTAAACATCTTGAATTGGAATTCTGAGTGGTTTTCCGGTTGGCTTGTCTGGTAGTTTGAATTCATCAAATGCTTCGAACAATGTCTTTCCTGTCCACCATGCCATGTTTGGTGATTTCTTTACCAAGTTGTCTCCTTTCCAACCTGAAACTGGAATGATTGCTACGCTTTCAAGCTTGTAACCTACTGACTTTAGCAATTTTTCTGCCTTTTCTTTTGCAGTCTTGAATGCTGCTTCAGAGTAATTGCTGTCGTCCATCTTGTTGATTGCTACTACTAGTTGTCCTACACCTAGTGTTCTAAGTAAGAAAGCATGTTCTCTTGCTTGTCCACCTGGTGCTGTTGCAGTATCAGTTTCACCTTCTTTTGCTGACAAGACCAAAACTGCACAGTCTGCCTCTGAGGCTCCTGTGATCATGTTTTTGATAAAGTCTCTGTGACCTGGTGCATCAATTAATGTGAAGAAGTACTTTGGTGATTCAAATTTTTGAAACGCAAAGTCGATTGTGATACCTCTCTCTCTTTCGTCTTTGATATTGTCCATGACCCATGCATATTTGAAAGTGTCACCTTTTCCGGTCTTCTCGGATTCGGCTGCATGTGAGGCAATTGTTCTTTCATCTACTAATCCCAAGTCCATTAAAAAGTGACCCATGGTTGTAGATTTGCCGTTATCGATGTGTCCTACGACAATCATGTTCAAGTGAGGTTTTCTTGCTGCTGCGCTACTCATGAAGGATGTTACTTGAGAAGGGCTTTATTAGCATTTTCATTTTTTGAATTTTTTTTCGTCAAAAATTGAATTATTTTCTGACTCGATCATCCAGATCAATTTTTTTCACATGGTATAAATCGAACTATTTGATCATAATGAATAATGAAAATTACAGTATCGGTAATCAAAGCTGATGTCGGCGGAATAGGCGGACATACTAGACCAAGTGATGGTCTACTAAATGCAGTAAAAAATCTTGTAAAGCCCCAAGTAAGAAAAGACGGTAAAGGACTCTTGATTGATTCCTATGTTGGATATTGCGGTGATGACATACATATCGTCATGACTCATACAAAGGGCGTTAACAATTCTCAAATTCACGGACTTGCATGGAGAGCATTTGAAGCTGCAACACGAGTTGCTAAAAGTGAAGGACTCTACGGTGCAGGCCAAGACCTCCTAAAAGATTCATTTTCTGGAAACGTAAAAGGCATGGGACCTGGCGTCGCAGAGATGACCTTTGAAGAAAGACCAAACGAAGCATTTACAATTTATGCGGCAGACAAGACAGAGCCAGGTGCATTCAACTATCCATTCTACAGAATGTTTGTAGATACACTATCCAATACAGGATTGATTGTAAACCAAAACCTGTCAAAAGGTGTCAGAATTACTGTTATGGATGTAGAAAAGGGCAAGATTGCCACACTAAACATGTGGGAAGACAAGCCAACACTAGAAGCTGCCTTGATGTATCCTGGAAGATATGTGGTATCCACAGTAACTACCAAAGACAACCAGCCAATATTGGCAGCATCAACTGACAGACTGCATAATATTGCAGGAACCTATGTTGGAAAAGATGACCCAATTTGTATCATAAGAACTCAAAAAGACTTTCCAGCAACAGAAGAGGCAGGCTCTGCATTTAACAACCCACATCTTGTGGCAGGAAATACCCGAGGAAGTCATCACATGCCTTTGATGCCAGTGAAAATTAATTCGCCAGCAAGCATCAACTATGCAATACCAATTGTATCTGCATTGGTGTTTTCAATGCATAATGGCATCTTGACTGGTCCAGTAGACGGATTTGGTTCTGTAGACTGGGATTATATCAGAAGTATCGCAATGAAGCGAGCAATTGCAATTCGAAGTCAAGGATTTGTTCATCCTGCAACACTTGTTCCAGACGAGCTAGAATATGGTGTCGGGTATAAAGCAAGAATGAGTATACTTTGGAATAAAATGAGACCAATTCCAGGATCAAGTCCAAATGTAAAACACGGACAAAAACAAAATCAAGGCAACAGACCTCAACAACAAAAAGGTCAGAGACCACAAGGACAAAGACCTGGACAGAAACCACAACAAGGTAACAGACCACAACAGGGACAACGTCCGCAACAAGGCCAAAAGCCTGGTCAAAAACCACAGCATGGAAATAGACCACAACAACAGGGTCAGAGACCACCGCAGCAAGGCAATAGACCTCAACAACCGGGACAACGACCTCCACAAGGTAACAGGCCGCAACAAGGACAAAGACCAGGTCAAAAACCACAACAAGGTAACAGACCACAACAGGGTCAGCATCCACAACAGAAACCACAACAAAACCAACAACGTCCTCAAGGTCAAAGACCTCCACAACAACAAAAGCCTCAACAACCAAAACCACAAACAGCACCATCTCAAAAATCAGAATCAAAAAGTACTGAATCAAAAGTAAAAAAACCACGTGCACCTAGAAAGAAAAAGGCAGATACTGCTGCAACAAAACCTGCAAGTGCACCTTCTACAACTACACCAAAAACCGAGACAAGTACCTAGGAAAAGGTACCTTTCTTTTCAATTTTCTAAATACAATTTTTATTAGCTCAATTTTTTCATTCTATTTGTGCCAAAAAAAATTCAGATTTTAATAATTGGGCATAATGAGAGTGGAATTACTCCAGAAACTGCAAAACTTGCATATGATACAGGTATGGAAGTTGCAAAGTCTGGAGCCGTTTTGATAACTGGCGGGCTTGAAGGTGTGATGAAAGCTGCATGCCATGGTGCAAAAGATGCTGGAGGCTTGACTGTTGGAATAATCCCACAAAACGAACCATCCTTTGCAAATGAGTATTGTGATATTGTCATACCAAGCGGCATGGGACTTGCAAGAGATTTTCTAAATGCATTATCTGGAGATGGCGTGATAATAATTGGCGGTGGGTCTGGCACATTGTCTGAGACATGTGCTGCATACATGTACAAAAAACCAATAGTTGCAATAAAAAATAGTGGTGGTATTGCAGAAAAATATGCAGACCAATATTTAGATCACAGAAAAAATGTACTAATAACCGGGGTCTCTTCGCCAAAAGAAGCAGTTAAAGTAATTCTTGAAAAAATCCGCTCTACTTGAGAGATACTAGATACGGGTCAGGTTCGTAGAACTTGTTCTCTTTTGCAAGTCTTTGTAACTCTGATACGATGTTTTGCATTCCAAAACCTTTTGCGGTCTCAAACAGTGGTTTTTTGAGTCCCATTCCAAGTGATAACGCCTTTTCTATTTCTGGAACATCACTTGCTTGATTTGTTACAAGCCATGCCGCATTGTTTAAAACATTTCCAAGCAATTGTATTGGATTGAATTTCTTTGCAAGCTCTTCTGTAAGATTGATTCTTTCGTATTGTTCTCCAGAATACTTGTAGAATCCCTCTCCGCTTTTCTGCCCTAACTTCTTTTCATTGTACAGTTTTTCAATCAAAGGGTGTGGATTGATTACTTTTTTGTCACGTGAATGCATCTCTAGTGTAGCCTTGTGAATTACATCCATGCCAGTAAAGTCTGCCAACTCAAATATTCCCATTGGAAAATGTAGGGTGAATTTTACTGCAGAATCAATCTCTTCTTTTGTTGCGCCAGTCCTGTCCATTGCATATGCTGCTTCGTGTACTAGTGGAATGAATAGCCTGTTTACGATAAAACCTGGTACGTCTCTTTTACATACCACTGGTTCTTTTGAGACTGATTTTACAAAACTAATTGTTGTATCAACCAGGTCCTTTGATGTCTTTTGTCCTGGTATTACCTCAACTAGTTTCATTAATTGTGGTGGGTTGAAAAAGTGTATTCCGATGAATCTCTCAGGTCTAGATGTAGTGTTTGCAATCTCTGTTATGGGTAATGTGCTAGTGTTTGATGCAAAGACTGTCTTTTGCGGTACCACCTTGTCTACTTAGGCATAGACTTTTTTCTTGAGGTACATTATTTCTGGTAATACATCTATCATCAAATCACAGTCCTTTAGCTCTTCAGATAA
>CAMLDG010000028.1 GCA_946478655.1 uncultured Nitrosotalea sp. | reverse complement strand
GTCTGATAGTTCGCTTAGTAATTCCCAACCAATATCCAAAGTCTGTTCAATTGAACGGTTCTCGTCCATTCCTTGGTTTACAAACTTTCTTTCAAAGTCGTTAGCTACTTTCATGAATTTTCTGTCAAGGTCACTGAGTGCCTCTTCACCTACAATTGCTGCCAATGATCTTGCATCTTTACCCTGTGCATAAGATGAATAGAGTTGGTCTGCAAGGCTTCTGTGATCTTCTCTTGTGCTTCCCTTTCCAATACCTTGGTTCATCAAACGTGAAAGACTTGTCAAGACATCTACTGGAGGATGTATGTCTCCTCTGTGCAAATCTCTGCTCATGACAATTTGTCCTTCTGTGATATAACCAGTAAGATCTGGAATTGGGTGAGTGATATCATCTGCTGGCATGGTAAGAATTGGAATTTGTGTTACAGATCCATTTCGTCCCTTGATCTTTCCTGCTCTTTCATACAATGATGACAAGTCAGTATACATGTAACCAGGATAACCTCTTCTTCCTGGAACCTCTTCTCTTGCAGCAGAAATTTCTCTTAATGCTTCACAATAGTTAGTCATATCAGTCATGATTACAAGAACATGCATGTCTCTTTCATAAGCAAGATATTCTGCAGTGGTCAATGCAAGTCTTGGAGTAAGTAGACGCTCCATTGATGGATCAGATGAAAGATTCAGAAACAGTGCAGTTCTTCCAAGTGCGCCACTTTCTTCGAATTGTTTTACGAAAAAGTTTGCTTCTTCACTTGTAATTCCCATTGCTGCAAATACTACTGAAAAGTTTTCTGAACCACCAAGAACTTTTGCTTGTCTTGCAATCTGTGCTGCAAGCAAGTTGTGTGGAAGACCTGCACCTGAAAATATTGGAAGTTTCTGACCTCTGACCAGTGTATTCATTCCATCGATGTTAGACATACCAGTCTGGATGAATTCAGATGGCTCTTCTCTTGAATATGGGTTAATACCAGAACCAACCAAGTCAACTTTGGTTTTAGAAACAATCTTTGGACCATTGTCTCGTGGATTTCCAAGTCCATCAAAGACACGACCTAACATTTCATCAGATACTGCAAGCTGAGCAGTCTCTCCGAGGAACTTTACTGATGTATCACCAATGTTGAGTCCTAGTGTTGCACCGAAAACCTGTACAATTGCAAGACCTTGTCTTGTATCAAGAACTTGGCCTTGTCTTCTCTCGCCATTTTGTAATTTTATTTCTACCATTTCACCGTATGCAGCATTTTCTACACCCTCTACGAACATTAGAGGACCTGCAATCTTTGAAAGGGTCTTGTATGATATTGAGGACATTATCTTGATGCCTCCATTGATAGTGATGAGAATTCTTGTTGCATTTTGCTCTTTGTATCCTTTACCAATTGTTCAACTTGGTCTTCCTTGGTCCATTTAATTTTTGAGATCATCTTTCTTGATTCTAATTGTCCTACCTTTACAGATGTGATTCCTTTCTTGATTGCATCTGCTTCCATCTTGCCAAATTCAAGTATTGTTGATAGCATTAAGAATTGTTTTCTGATTGATGTGTATGTATCTACATCATCATATGCACTCTGTTGCAGATAGTCTTCTCTAATTGATCTTGCAGTATCCAATACACCCTTTTCTGGTTCTGGAAGTGCGTCATAACCTACAAGCTGGACAATTTCTTGCAATTCAGATTCTTTTTGTAGAATTTCAAGTGCTTCTTTTCTTGATGCAATCCATGTTGCGGATACATTGTTTTTGTACCAGTCACCCATGCCGTCTGCATATAGTGAATAACTTGTAAGCCAGTTAATTGATGGGAAGTGTCTTCTTGATGCCAAGCTTGCGTCAAGTGCCCAAAAGACTCTGGTTACTCTAAGGGTATTCTGAGATACTGGTTCTGAAAAGTCACCACCTGGTGGTGATACTGCACCTACAAGTGTAAGAGAGCCAACACGCTCTTCAGGTGAGATAACAACTGCCTTTCCACCTCTTTCATAAAATTCTGCTAGTCTTCTACCAAGATAAGCTGGATATCCTTCTTCACCAGGCATTTCTTCAAGTCTACCTGAAATTTCTCTGAGTGCTTCTGCCCATCTTGAAGTACTGTCTGCCATCAATGCAACACCATATCCCATGTCACGATAATATTCGCCCATTGTGATACCGGTGTAGATGCTTGCTTCACGTGCAGCTACTGGCATGTTAGAAGTATTAGCAACAAGAATTGTACGCTCCATCAATGGTCTCTTTGATTTTGGATCTTCGAGTTTTGGGAATGTTGAAAGAACTTCGGTCATTTCGTTTCCTCTTTCTCCACAACCTACATAGACAATCACATTACTGTCTGCCCATTTTGCAAGTTGTTGTTGAGTTACGGTCTTTCCACTTCCAAATGGACCTGGAATTGCTGCTGTGCCACCCTTTGCTACTGGGAAGAAAGTATCAAGTACTCTTTGTCCGGTAAGCAATGGTTCTTCAGGAGCTAACTTGCGAAGAACTGGTCTTGGAGTTCTTACAGTCCACCAGCTTGACAGACCAATGTCTGCCTTGGTTCCATTTTGTACGGAAGCTACAATATCATTAACAGTGTATTTTCCTTCAGAAATATCGGTCAGTGTACCCTTGACGTTGTAAGGAACCATTATCTTGTGCATGATAAGTGGAGTTTCTTGGACTTCACCAATTATTTCTCCAGGAGAAACACTGTCTCCTTTCTTCTTTAGTGGGACAAATTCCCATTTTGTAGTTTGGTCAAGTGCAGGGATGACCTTTCCTCTGCTGATAAAGTCACCACTTTGTTCTCTTAGAACATCCAGTGGTCTTTGAATACCGTCATAAATTGATTTTAGTAAACCAGGTCCAAGCTGCATTGAGAGAGGTCTCTTGGTATTGATTACCTTCTCTCCTGGACGAAGACCTGTTGTATCTTCATAAACTTGAACTGTTGCCTTGGTTCCTTCAAGACGAATTATTTCTCCTACTAGTCCCATATCACCAATACGGACTACGTCGAACATTTGTGCGCCTTCTAGACCACTTGCGATCACGACAGGACCTGAAACTCTTGAGATTATTCCTTCAGCCATTTATCATCATCAACTCGAGGGGATACTTATTCCTAACACTCTCTTTGCTAGAACAGATATAGATTCTTCTTGAATGTTACCTTCTAAAGCAGGCATAAATATCACAAGGGGTTCAATTGAGGCTTCGATCTTCTTCTTAAAGATTGGAGGAAGACTAGATCTTACGGCATCGCTTATAATTATGAGACTATAGTTGCCTGACGAAAAGAGATCTTGAATGATCTTGCTTGCATCGTCACCACTTGTGATGAAAGTATCTTCGATTCCTAGAAGATTATATCCTATGGCAAGCTCACGCTCACCTACTACTGCTATACGCCCAGTGGTGTTGGATTTTTGTTGTGACATGTTTATTCTATTAGCAATAACGAATTGATGTAATCTGTGGACAGGTTATAGCGTTTACCATAAGCGATTCTTTTGATGTTTTCACGCTCATGTTCTGTGTTAATGATAAAGTAGAATATTGTACCAATTGAGAGTGCAATGTTTTTCAATTTTTTCACATATTCGGAATTTATGAATTTATCCAATGCAACCTCAAAGTCGATCAAACTGTTTGATTTCTTGTATTGTGCAAGCGCATTAACCAGCATGAATCTGTTTTCTATTCTGCCAACAATTTCTGAAACATCCTTTGCGTTGTAGATATCCAGCAATTCATTTTTGGTCATTTTACCACCCTCGATTATGTGTCTGCTCACTATCTCCTTGTCAAGATCAGATTCTTTTGCCTTGAGAAGGCTGAGAACATTTTTCTTGTCTATCTCTGCTCTTATGAAATCACGAATCAGTCCCTCGTCGCCTTGGAAGAACTTGAGTGACTCTAACAGATTGTGATAGTAGAAAGTTTGAAGTGCAGACATCATTGGACCAAGATCGCCAGTCTTCTGATATGTCTCAAGGTGTTGCATCAGAACCGTTCCATAGTTGTATTTGACAAGTTGATTTACAACTCCATCAACTCCTGTCTGAGACAAGATTATCTTCATTTCATCATGAGGAATGTTTCCAGCAGAGATTCCTGCAGGGACATTTCTGCTTGATACAAGAAATGATTCTGTTTCAGAGATTGGTCTTCCCATGCTCTTTGCAGAGAGAATTAGTTCAATATTGTAAATATCCCACTTTGAAAGATATGCACGGATGGCAGACTTGCCATTAAACGGGGTTGCCTCTAATGCAGTCTTGTTGATGTATACCAGATGTCTGTTAAGTGCAACCTCTAATAGTTCAGATTCCTTGAAAACTGATGCGGCTTTTTCAATTTCTGACTTGTACCAAGTAGATCCTAGTGCCTTTACCATCTCTACCTCATCTTTTGCCTTCATCAGGTTTTGCATTTCTTCTTTTGATAAGAGACTAAGCGAGATTGCTTGCAATCTGCCAAATGATGATGCGTATTGTGATGTTGGCATTACATTTTCTCCGAGAGGAAGCTCTTGACTTGGTCTTCATTGGTTCGTAGTAATTCTTCAAAGGTAAGGTCCAATTCTCTTGTTCCTTCTTTGTTTTCTGCAATGATTCCACCAAGAGTCTTAATTGACTTGCTTGTGGTTACTCCAAGTTCTTTGAGAATGGATTTGTCTTCTTCTCGGCAGTGAACTATAATATTTTGACCAAGTTTCTTTTTTGAAGTGCTGACCATAGTTTCAAGAGCTTTCTTGTACTGTGGACTCTTTGTGTAACTTTCTATCTCCTTTTGAATTACTGCAAAGGCAGATTGCATGTTGGCATTGATTGCATCAAACATGATCTTCTTTGCTTGAAGTTTTGAGGCCTCGATTATTCTTGCTTGCTCTCTTTCTGACTTGATTTTAGCTTCAGTTGAAAAACGTTCTTGAATCTCCTTTAAGGTGTTATTCATCTCGGCTTGGAGTCTAGATTTACTTTCTTGAAGATCTTTTTCAAGATCCTCAATCTCTTTTCGTTTCCTAGTCTCTATCTCTCGAATGAACGTTTCAATGCTCATTACTGAAAACCACTATAGTATGCCCAGTAGCAATATGATTCCTAACACGAATCCAATGATCCATAGAGTTTCTGGAATCACAAAGAAGAATAGTACCTGACCAAACTTCTCTGGCTTTTCGGCAATAATACCCATACCAGCTGCACCAATACCTTGTTGTGCATTACCAGTACCAATAAGACCACCTGCGATTGCGATTGCTGCTGCAATTGCTAAAAGTGGTTTTGTTAATCCGCTACTAGTAGTAGAAGTCTCTGCTGCAAATGCTGGAGTTGTTGACACGAATGTTGATAGTGCAATTGTCAATCCAGCAGCGATAACTAAAAGCGACAATTTTGAACGCTTGTTAAGCACCATCATCAGAGGCTCATTTGAGAAGGTTATATTAATCTAATTCTTGCAAATTTGTTTTTAAATTTTTTAAAATTAACGATCATGCGATCATCGTATCCAATATTTTGTTACGACAAGAATCTCAGTTTTTGTTTAGCTCAACTGGAAGATCTAGCATATTGCCCCACTCGCCCCACGAGCCAAGATAGACCTTGACATTTTTGAAGCCAAGCATTTTGAGTGCAAGAAAAGAGTTTGCTGCACGATATCCCCCTTGGCAATATGTTACAATTTCATCATCTTTTGAAAAATTGTACATCTTGGCAAGATCTTCAAGAGATTTCATGGTACCATCATCATTGATGTTTAGTGTCCAGTCTATATTTACAGCAGAGGGAATGTGTCCCCTTCTTGCTGCACGTATTGTAATTCCGTTGTATTCGTCCTTGCTTCTTGCATCAAGAAGTTTTGTTTTACCTATCTTTTGTTGATATATTCATAGCCTACGATAATTTCCTTGTTTACCTTGCCTGAAAATTTGTCGGGCTTGAATCCGTTTGTTTTTGTTTCTGTAACAAGACCCTGACTCTTCCATTTCTTGAATCCGCCGTCTAGCATGAATGCGTTGTTGTGTGAAAAATACATCAATAGCCAGACACCCCTTGCGGCACTCATACCGGATACATCATCGTAGAAAACAACTGTCTTGTCTTTTGTTACGCCCAAAAAAGACAAGAGATTTTCCATCTGTTTTTCAAATGCCTTTATTCCATCTTTTGAAGTATCAGACCAATGATAATAGAAAAAATCAAGATTTACTGCACCAGGAATGTGACCTTCCAGATAATCTTTGTATGACCTACAATCAACAAGAACAAGATTTGGTTTTTCAATTTTTTCCATTAGTTCAGCAGACGAGATCAACATGTTATCATTATGAACCTGAGGGTAATGTAAATCCATTTCATAG
>CAMLDG010000027.1 GCA_946478655.1 uncultured Nitrosotalea sp. | reverse complement strand
TGGTATGTGAGTACATCTGCTTCAGCAGAACTTGTGCTTCTGGAACCATAGCCAGTGTACACGTATCCCAATACAGTAATTCCTGCAGATTGTAGCTGTTGAATTGAGCTAACATATGTTGAATCAATAGATGATCCCGGACCATTGTTAGGATTAACTACAGCAATAATTGGTACTGATGGATGTGCATTCTTGGCTTGTATTACTTGATTCCAGTAACTTCCAGGATAAGAGTACAGTGGCACAATTATTCCAGTGGAAGATGTTGCTGCAAATGCTGGATGTGATGCTGTCAAGATCGGTGTTGTAACAATCATTAGGATCGCAAAGATGCCTAAAATTGTTCTAGTTTTTTGTTCGGTCATTAAGTGATAGAACATTCTTCTATGCTATTAAAGAACGAGCAGAATTGATATGACGTTAAATTACATTTTTGAATTCATGCAATGAAAAAAAATATTTCTTCATGCATGTAAAACATAAATCAGATAACAGAAAGACAAGAATATTCAATTGTTTTTTAGATCTGTCCCGGATTTTTAGAATTTTTGTAAAACGTTAAAGAACGTGTCCCTTTGTGCAGGTTCTCTACCAATCTCTTTTATCATGTTTGCTAGTTCAATTATGGAAGAGTTTGTTCCCTTGCCTGCTGCACGATAGATCTCTTCTGAGAATGCAGTACCAACCAAGTCATTTCCACCATATGTCAAGGCAACTTGTGCAAGTTTTTTGCCCAATGCAACCCAGTATACAGAGATGTTGTCAAGTTGGCTTGCAAGCATCAATCTTGATACGGCAGTCACCCTAAGGTCATACGTAGAGGCACTCTCAGATGTTACCAGGCCCTTCTTTTCAAGTTCAGTATTGTCAAGGCTGAATTTTAGCGGTATCAACGTAAGAAATCCCTTGGTCCTCTTTTGTACTTCTCTTATCTTTACGAGATGATCTACGATATGCTCAGGTTTTTCAATATGTCCAAAGAGCATTGTGACATTGCTCTTTATCCCAAGGTTGTGAGCCTGCTCTATTGTATCAAGCCACTCTTGACCTGAACATTTGCCACGGACTATCTGATTTCTGATATCAGGGTGGAACAGTTCTGCACCTCCACCAGGCATTGTATCAAGGCCAGATGCCTTCAGTCTAGTCAAGACTTCCTTGACAGAATTTTTTGTCAGTCTTGCAATGAAAAAGACTTCGGCAGCAGTGAGTGCCTTGATGTGCATCTCTGGATGACTTTTTTTAATGGTACGAAACATTTCCTCATAATATTCAAGTGGAAGTTCAGGATGAAAACCGCCAACAATGTGAACCTCTGTTGCACCCAAGCTCTTTGCAATTGCAACACGACCTTCGATGTCCTTTGCTGATAATGTGTATGCATCAGACTCGTTTCCTTTTCTGTAAAATGCACACATCTGGCAGCTTGCGGCGCAGACATTAGTATAATTCAGATAATATGATGCGGCAAAAGTTACTTGTTGTCCAACTCTTTTTTGTCTAATCAAGTCTGCTGCGGCACCTAACATGTAGAGGTTGTCATATGCCATCAGTTCCACTCCGTCATCGTAAGTGAGCTCTTCACCAGCAATGGCTTTCTCAAGTGCTTTGGAGTCCTTGACTAGTTTTTCAAGCATGATACCAGATGAATCCAGTATCAATATAAAATTAACATACAATTCGCTAGATTATTGTACATGAATAGCACCAAAACTTTCATGAAATTACATCATGTGGGAATTGTAGTAAATAACATCCAGGAATCATTGGGAGAGCTAAAAAGATACCTAAATTTTGAGACGGTAAGTGGCATAATGCCAGTAGGCAGCCAAAAAGTCAACATCTGTCTCATGAAGATAGGAGAACCATTCCTGGAACTAATAGAGCCTGCATCACAGGATTCTGCCATTAGCGAATTTGCAAGATCTGGAGGTGGAATTCACCACATCTGCTATGAGGTAAAAAACATAGAATCAGAACTGGAATCACTTGCAAAAAAAGGTGCAACCATTATAGTAAACCCTGTCAAAGGCTTTGACGAGCGTCGTATTGCATTTGTAGATTTGAATACAAAGAATACAAACTGTGGTCTTGTCGAGCTTTTGGAAATAAAATGATATTATTTCGTGGTTTCTAGTTTCAAAATTTCTTCATTAGCGATTCTTTTTTCAGATTCTAGTGTTCCTTTTTGTTCATTGCTAAGATTTTGATCTTTGAGTTTTTCATTTACTTTATCTAGTCTTACCTTTTGAATTGCAATTGATTCAGCTAGTGCTTTTTTCTTGTTCATAAGATACATCGGATTAAGGTGTGGATTTAACAGTGCCTATGAAAACCAGTCATAAAAAAAATCGCTTCATTGAATTTCATACGTAAATTCATAGAGAATAGAATTTTCAGGTCAGTTCATTGTTACATTTAGGACATGTACCAAATTCTACATCAGAGTGGTCTTTTCGCGGTTTTGCCTGATATCCACACTTCATGCATGAACCAGTTGTGAAAGGAGACATGATAACTAGTAGATGACATCGCATTTAGGTAATTAGTCATATCAACAAAACCACAGGTTCAATGCATGTAACAAACTACCACAAATATAGTTTTCATTTTTTATTATTTTATTCAAAGTACTGTCCATGAAATCCAAATGGGATTGGATGTGGTACCTCTGCTCTTGCCACCTCTAGAAAAGTTACAGCATCCAATACAAGTAAAAATGACTTGTTATTTGTTGCATCAAGAACTACTGAAAGAATAAGCCCATCATCTTCTTTGACTGCATCTGGAGTAGCAACAAAGACAGGCTCTCCAGGATAACAATCATCTTCAGACCAAGTCTTGGATGTTCTTTGTGACACATCTACTTTGACTAGTTGATTGGCAAAATTGTTAACACCGTATGTTGAAATCCCATAAACAAATTGATAATCACGTGTGTTGTGTTGTTTGTAGTTTATTCGTGGCAGTTCTATAGCATCGTGTGAAATGACATCATATTTCACAGGCATTCCCTGAAGAGATATCCTATATCGCCTAAGCTCACTGACAGGAGTAACGTTAGGACCCTGATCCCTTAACACATCCAAATACAGCGCATTGATAATAGATGAATCTGGGTAAGCAACAATGTCCACAAATATTTCACCCTCTTTTTCAAACGAATTAGCATGGTGAAAAGCAAAAAAGGCATCAGTTTTGTATGTTCCAACAAGAGTGCCGTTTTGTTTATTAAATATAATAAATCGTGTTCCTCTCTCTGGTTTCCAAGAAAAGTTTTCTATGAATGGTTTTCCACTCAGTAGAAGATCAAGTGGTTTTACAACTATTGGAAATTCTACAAGTATGACATAGTTTTCTGTCATGCCAAAGCTATGCATGTAAGCAGGCTCCTCCACCGATATGGATCCTATCAAGTTTCTATGATTTTCTCCATCAATAATTCGGTAAATATTGTAACTGCTAGCACGAGAAATTTTTGTTGCATAGTTGACCATCTCATGACGCACAAAGTCATAATGAGGATGTGCAGTAGTGAGTCCAGATTCTATTTTATCATCATATGTAAAAACTCCCACAGTCTGGAGTGTTTGAGGATCAAACTCCACAGGAAGTGGAGTTTCAGTTAATGCTACAAAACTAGAAGCAATCTTTGTTATGTTTACATTGGCATTGTCCGTAAATGTATTAGAAAACATTGAAGATACACGTTTGAATATGGAACGACACGGATCAGTTGCAAATTCCCTATAACTAATTTTGTCTGTTTCCATCGCAGACTTGAATGCTTTGCTTTCTAGAAACTTGTTTGCATATGCAACTTTGCCCTCTTTGAAGGAAAATTTGTGCAGCATAGCCAAACCATCAAACCAGTGTCTAAATTTTTCTTTGCCAACCTCAAACTTGGCAGGTCCATTTCTGATCAAAGTACCAGAAAGCCAATTAGGAATAGTTCCCTTCACAGGAATACTCTCAATACGGATTTCATCTTCTAAGGTAGTAAAACCAAGTTGAAATCTAGTTTTCATAGCAGGCTCACTTGGAAATAGAGATCGGAATTCCCCCAAATATCAAAACAAGCAACAATATCACTATTATTCCTGCTATTATCAGAGGAACCAAGAATCGAAAAATTGCAAGAGCAATTACAGCAATAAGTGCAATCACTAAAAGAGACAACGTGGATCCTTTGAAAGGGAGTATATCAATTACAACTAGCAGTACAAATTTTGAAACAAGAATAATTGGAATCACGTCATAATGAAGACATTATCAGTAATTATTCTTTTTTAGTTATTTCACATAGGACTGTACAACCTGAGTGATTCATCAGTAATGCGGGTCGTTAAGCATCAGGTCAAATTGGCGTCCAGTATTTTTTTGGATTTTTATGCCATTTTAGTAGTTCTTCTTTTTCTTTTTTGCTAATGTAATTTCTTGTTACTGCAGATTCAATAAGATCTGAGAATATGAGCAATGGATGCATTTTACATCTAATTCTCTGAAAATTCTTTGTTGCAGCATCAAGATCATAAGTGAAAATAAATATGCAATCACTTACTTTCCCTCCATTTCTTCTCACTGCCTTGATTGCAGATATGGCACTACGGCCAGTACTTACAAGATCTTCAATCACCAAAATTCTGTCGCCTTTTTTCATATCTCCCTCTATCTGCCTTTTTTTTCCATAGCCTTTGGCTTCAGGTCTGATGTATATCATAGGCATGTTTAGTCTCTCAGCAATCAAGGCAGCCCATGGTATACCAGCAGTAGATACACCACCAACAATATCAAAATCCAGGCTTTTAGCAATCTTTACGATTCCATCAACTACCGCTCGTCTCTTGTTTGGATAACTTATCAATCGTCGATTATCACAATACATAGGTCCTTTGACACCAGAAACAAAAGTGTACAAGTATGGTTTTGTAAAACTAAATGTTACTGCTTTTATGTCAAGTAACATTTCAGCAACATGCTTTGAAGTTTTGTTCACTATCAGACACCTTCTGACTTAGGTTTTTAATTTCAAGCCCGACTTGGCTGACACTATTACAATTGATACCAGCGACAAGACAAGCACAATTGATGCAAGCGAGCCAAACTCTGGAACAAATGTAGTGCTCTTTGAGAAGACAATTGTATGATTTCCACTTGTGCCTTCTTGCCACACCATGTATACTGTATTATCTAATGCAGCCATTTCATTTTCATATGACTCTGTTTTGGAGTGGCTCAAGTTTGTTGGATTTTCAAATGTTGTGCCACCATCAGTACTTTTTGTAATCAAAATGTCAAATTTTCCAGGAGTGCTGTCAACCCAGCTTACATAGACATTTCCGTCTGAAGCAATTTTTGGCCATCCAGACGGGCCAGGGTTATTGCTCAAGTTTATTGGTTTATCAAAAGTGTCTCCGTTGTTACTGCTTTTTGCAAGAAATATGTCATAGTTTGTATCAGAGATGGTCTGGGTCCAGGTCACATAGATATTATTTTTCCACACAGCAAACTGTGGATATCCCGAGTCTCCTTTGAGATGACTAACACTGACAGGCTTTGCAAATGTCTCCCCACCATCAGTGCTCTTTGTGAAAAATATATCATAAGTTCCCGAAGTGTTGTCCATCCATACTGCATACACATTATTTCCAGATACTATAACCTCAGGCGTTCCAGATTGTCCTGTAGTAGTACTGATGTCAACTGGAACATGAAATGATGCACCAGAATCGCTGCTTTTGCTCAAGAATATCTCATAATCTCCTCTGCTATTGTCCTCCCATGCAAGATAGACTTGGTTTCCATCAGAGTATAGTTTTGGAATTCCAGAATTTCCCATGTTGTGTGTTACATGTAACGGAGTTCCAAATGAATTTCCAGAGTCATCGCTTTTTGCAAATATTATATTAGTTGAATTGTCACCAGACTTTTCAATCCAAGAAGCATAGACATGGTTCCCAGATAGTGCAACTTGCGGAAATGCAGAAAGTTGCTGTCCATCACTTAGTTGAACGGGTTTTTCAAAACTTTTTCCACCATCAACACTTTTTGCCATCAAGATATCGGAAACGCCAGAAAGTGAAAGTTGCCAAGTAACATAAACGTGATTATCTTTTTCTACAAATTGCGGATATAGTGATTGTCCCTTTGAAGATCCTGATATGTCAACGGGAGTACCAAACGTATATCCTCCATCAGTACTCTTTGCAAATAAAACATCAGACTTGCCAAGACTTGTTTGTGTCCATACCACAAAGACTCCATCCCCTGAGACAAACACATGTGGTAATTCAGAATCACCAGTAGTGCTAATACTTGCAGCATTTGTAAAACCTGGTTGTTCAGCATGAGCAAAAGTTGGTCCAACACATGCAAGTACAGACAAGCCAAGAATTATTGCAACTAGTGTTTTCACGTGTATAACGTACATTTCTGGTATAATATACATTCAGGAAAT
>CAMLDG010000026.1 GCA_946478655.1 uncultured Nitrosotalea sp. | reverse complement strand
AAGCATGTCAAGATTTTCACTTTTTACTATCTTTCGTATTCTATTTTTGATTTCATCTGTAACGTGGGGAATTATCTGAACACAAGCCCCGAGATATTCTCCACGTCTTTCTGCATCTATGACACTAGAGTAAATTTGTGCAGTAGTGATGTTATGGGTCTTGAGAATATTCTGGTTTAGGAATCTTTCATAGTTTCCAATATCCATGTCACATTCTCCCCCGTCTTCTGTAACGTAGACTTCGCCGTGGGCAATGGGATTCATTGTACCTGCATCGTAGTTTAGGTATGGATCAAATTTTACACAAGATACCTTTTGATTAGAAAGCTGAAGTAACTTTGCAACAGATGATGAAACAACGCCTTTTCCAAGGCCAGACATGACTCCTCCTGTCACGAAAATGTATTTTGTAGATTCTGTCTGCATATCCATGATGGATTTGAGATCCTTTTATTTCTTATTCTGTGATTGTGGCTTTTTTTAGACTGGTTGTAAACTGGCCAATCTTGTGTTCGATCTTTTCTGAAGGTGTGCTTTCCATGAGTCTCAAAAATGCACTCCCTACAATTATTGCATCTGCCCCTGATTTTATTATGAATCTTGCCTGATCTGGATTGCTTACACCAAATCCTACACCTAGTGGAATTTTTCCATGCAATATTTTTTTGGCATTTTTAATTGCGTGAACTGTATAATCTTGGAACTGCTGCTGACCACCCGTGGTTCCAAACACTGATACTAGATACAAAAAGCCTGATGATGCGTTAGAGATTTTTTTGATCCTCTCTGATGAGGTGTTCGGAGATATCAAAAATATGACATCCATCTTGTTTTTCTTGGCAGCCTGTAGAAAGTCCTTTGATTCGTTAATTGACATGTCAGGCAGAATCAAGCCATCAATTCCTGCACGTTTTACTGTTGATATGAACTTCTCATAACCATGACTGTACAAGATATTGGTGTATGTCATCAAAACAAGCGGAATATCTGTCTCCTTGCGAATTTTTTTCACTAGGGCAAGAAATTTGTCAAAATTCATTCCCTTCTGCAGCGCCTGAAAACCTGCATTCTGGATTACAGGTCCATCTGCTAATGGGTCTGAAAATGGCATCCCGAGTTCTATGATGTCAGCACCACCTTTTACAAGCCCTCTTACTGCAGAAAGCGTATCCTTTTCACTTGGAAATCCTGTCATGATGTATGTTATCAGGGCTTTTTGTTTCTTGGACCTGAGGTCTTGAAATTTATTTTTTATTCTTGACATTTTTACTCAAATATCTCCCTACTTCTTCAACATCCTTGTCTCCTCTTCCTGATAATGTTACAACAATACTTTCGCTCTTTGGCATGTTTCTTGCAATTTTTATTGCATATGCAATTGCATGAGCTGATTCTAGTGCTGGTATGATTCCCTCGTGTTTTGAAAGCAAGAGAAATGCATCCACCGCTTCTTTGTCATTTACTGCATCATACTTTACTCTCTTTGCATCTTTTAGATACGAGTGTTCTGGTCCAACTCCTGGATAATCTAATCCTGCAGATACACTATGGGTTTCACTAATTTGTCCCTCGCTGTCTTGTAAAAGATATGTCAACATGCCGTGAAGTACACCCTTTGATCCTCCTACTAATGTTGCAGAGTGATGACCACTCTTGATTCCTTCTCCGCCTGCTTCCACTCCAAACATTTTGGTATCTTCATCAATTAACGGATAAAATGTTCCAATTGCATTAGAGCCTCCTCCTACACATGCAACTACAGAGTCTGGTGATTTTTTCTCAAGTTTTTTCATCTGTGCAAGAATTTCTTCTCCTATGACTGATTGAAAATCTCTTACCATCACAGGATATGGATGTGGGCCTACTGCTGATCCTAAAAGATAGTATGTTGTTTTTACATTTGTAATCCAGTCTCGTATCGCTTCATTGATTGCATCCTTCAAGGTCTGTGTTCCTTCTTTGACTGGATGTACCTTTGAGCCAAGCAGATTCATTCTAAAGACATTTAGCTTTTGTCTCTGGGTGTCCTTGTAACCCATGTACACTTCACCGTTCATTCCAAGTGCAGAGCATGCCATTGCAGTTGCAACACCGTGTTGCCCTGCGCCTGTTTCAGCAATGATTCTTTTCTTCTTCATTCTTTTTGCAAGCAGTCCTTGCCCTAGTGTATTGTTGATCTTGTGGGCTCCGCCATGTAGCAGGTCTTCTCTTTTTAGGTAGATCTTTGCACCGCCTGCAAATTTTGTTAGATTTTTGGCCAGGTATAATGGGGTAGGCCTGCCTGCATATTGCGTAAGATAATATCGTAATTCTTTCTTAAAGTCTGCATCATCTTTGTATTTTAGATAGGCCTCTTCTAGTTCTTCTACTGCTGGAACAAGGGTTTCTGGAATGTATCTTCCACCAAACTCTCCGAATTTGCCATTTTTTGGGTATCTCAGTTTCATATTGACAACACCAACTCTGATACCAGTCCCTTGATATCTTTACTCTTCATTATGCTGCTGCCTACCAAAAAAGCATCAGCACCACATTTTTTCAAAAACTGGATGTCTTTTGTAGATTCTACCCCGCTTTCTGATATTATAATTCGCTTTTCATCTCTGTCCTTTAGAATGGATTTTGTGGTCTCAAGGTCTATCTCAAGTGTATCGAGGTTACGGTTGTTTATTCCCAGTATGTCTGCCTTGGTCTTTGCGGAATCTGAAAATTCTTTTTTTGTGTGTGACTCTAACAATACTAAGAGCTTCTTTTTGTGTGCATATGAAACAAATTCATCAATGTCTTTTGCAAACTTTTTATCAAATATTGCCTGTATCAAAAGAACCATGTCAGCTCCTAATTTTTCGGCTGCATCAATTTGGGACTTGTCTACCACAATATCTTTCATCAACAGCGGCACCTTGACACTTTTTCGAATCTTTGTAAAATAATCTGGTGAGCCGTTGAACAAGTACGGCTGTGTTAATACTGACAATCCAACTGCACCTCCATCAACCATCTGCTTTGCAATCATGACAGGATCAGATACTTCTCTTATGTTTCCAAGTGATGGTGATGAGAATTTTACCTCTGTTATCAGTGAAGCATGCTTGTTACCTCTAATCTGTTTGATTAGGTCTTTTTCTGATTTGGAATTTTTGTAACTGATTTCATAAGTTCCATCACTTATTGCCTTTTGTGAATTGTTGGCAAGTTTCTCAAGCATGTCTTTCATTTTTTCTCAAAAGCCTCCAGCTTTGTTACATCTCCGCAATATTTTATGAAATCTTTGAAAAGGACATATGCCTTACCATTTTTGATTGATTCAAGTGAAACCTGTAATGCCTCATCGAATTTCTCTGAAAACCCACCTACAATTAACCCAGCTGCTGCATTGAGTGCGGTAATCTCATGCATGGGCTTTTTGGCAGTTCCGTTTAATACTGAGACAAAGGCTCCTATTGCCTCGTCTTTTGTTCTAATCTGAAAATCTGAGATTTTTGCCTTGTTCAAACCAAGATCTGCTGGGTCAAGTACTGAACTTGTCACTTCACCATTGTTTAGTTGATGAATATAATTTTTGGATGTTGTAGATAATTCATCAAGACCATCTTCAGAGATCACAGTCATTACGTTTGTTGCCCCTCTTGACTCTAAAAGAGATATGACACGACTGAGATATTCTTTGGAATACACTCCGACAAGCTGGTGTTTTACCTGGGCTGGATTACAAAGCGGACCTAGCAAATTAAATGCGGTTCGTCTGCCTACCTGTTTTCTTGCGTCTGCAACATTCTTCATGGCAGGATGAAACTTGGGGGCAAACATAAAACCAATTCCAAACTTTTCAATTATCTCTTGGACTTTGTGTGGTTCCATGTTGAGATCATATCCAAAGTATTCAAAAATGTCTGCACTTCCACTTGTGCCAGAGACTGACCTGTTTCCATGTTTTGCAACTACCACACCTGATGCGGCTATCACAAATGATGCCGTTGTTGAAATGTTAAATGTACTCATACTGTCGCCGCCAGTCCCACACACATCTATGATATTTTGATTTATTTTTGGATGTATGTGTACTGCATTTTGTTGCATCTTGTCTAGCATTGCAAGAAGCTCTTGGTCAGTTTCTCCTTTTTTTGTCAATGCTCCAAGAAAACTTGTTGTCTCATCCACTGAAATTTTTCCAGACAAAATGTCATCCATTACATGTGACATCTCATCATGACTGAGATTTTTGTTGGACGACATTTTTGTGATATATTCGGTTATCATTTTTGCACCAACTTGATAAAGTTACTTAGAATCTTCTTGCCTTCACTGGTCATGATTGATTCTGGGTGAAATTGTACTCCTTCTATGAGGTATTTTTTGTGGCTAATTGCCATTATCTCCTTGTCATCTTGTGCAACAGCCGTTATCTGGAGGTCGTCTGGAATTATTGTCTTGTCTCCAACTAGAGAGTGATATCTTGTGGCCTTGAATGGGTTTTGTACGCCCTCAAAGAGCGGAGATGTGGTATGTTCTACAGGGCTTGTCTTGCCATGCCTTACGTTTCCTGCATTGACAACTTTTCCGCCAAATGCATGTATGATTCCCTGGTGACCAAGGCATACTCCAAGTATTGGCTTTGTTGGTCCGAGTTCCTTGATTACCTTGGTGCATATTCCAAAATATTTTTCATCTTCTGGTGTTCCAGGTCCTGGAGAAATTATTATTGCATCATAGTTTCCTTTTTTGATGTCATCAATTGTTACTTTGTCATTTCTGATTACGTCTGATTCAACGTTTAGCTCTCCGAGTAGTTGGGCAATGTTGTATACAAAAGAATCATAATTGTCAATGATCAGAAATTTCATTTTGATGCCTCCTTGAGCGCTGTTATCATTGCATTTGCCTTGTGCTCTGTTTCCATCCATTCGTTTTGAGCAACAGAGTCTGTGACTATTCCTGCTCCAGTCTGAATGAAACCCTTTGAACCATTCATGAATATGCTTCTTATTCCAATTGCAAAGTCGCAGCATCCATTAAATGAAAAATATCCAATTGCTCCGGCGTAAGGTCCTCTCGCATCTGGTTCTAATTCGTCAATTATCTCCATTGCTCGTATCTTTGGAGCTCCTGACACTGTTCCGGCTGGAAACACTGCCTTCATTGCATCATACATGTCGTATTTTTTATCCAATGTTCCAACTACGTGGGTTACAATGTGTTGTACGTGGCTGAACTTTTTAACAGCCATCAATTCTTTGACATGTACAGAACCATATCTGCATACTCTGCCAATATCATTCCTACCAAGGTCTACCAACATTGTATGTTCTGCAAGCTCCTTCTCATCATGTAGTAATTCCTCTTTTAGCTCTTCATTCTTTTTCTCATCGTTTGTAATTGGCCTTGTACCTGCAATGGGAAATGTCTCAACTTGGTTTCCAGTAATGCGTAGTAACATTTCTGGACTGGAACCAATTATGGTTCTCTCTCCAAGTTTCATGTGATAAAGATATGGTGACGGGTTTATTTGACGTAGAATTTTGTATACTTTGAGGTAGTCTCCCTCTGCATCAAAATTGAATTTCCTTGAAAGTACGACTTGGAAAATATCTCCGTCGTGAATGTATTTTTTTGCCTGTTTTACCATGTCTACAAATTTGTCCTGATTCAAATTTTCAGAAATTTTTGAAACAGAAAACTTGTCACAATCTATGTTGGTAAATGATATTTTGTCTATTCTATTTTTATCATAATAAAAATAAAATGATCTTTTTTTCTTGTTGTCATAAAGAATTCCATCAGTGTATATTCCAAATTCCATCAAAGGCTCGTCTGAGTTCTCGTGGGAATTTGGAATCTTTTCCCATAATCTGATTGCATCATAATTGATGATTCCAACTGCTCCTCCGACATACCTGTATTTTTGATCAGGTATCTGGTAGACTAGTTTCTTGATCTCAGACAAAGGATCATTTGTTGTAATTGTCATCGAGCCTCCACTTTTGTAATGGAGGACAACTTTGTCAGAATACCCTTTGATGATTATTGATGGGTCAAAACCAATCAGTGATGTCTCTGACAACTCTTCAGGTCCTGTAAGGGATTCAAAGAAGAACGAATGGTCAAATTCCCGTGATATCTTATTGTATAGATCAAATTGGGAGCCAGTATAGTCTAGAGGTATTATCTTAAGGCTTGAATGCCCAAATGTGGCCACCCATGTGCACATTCATTTCCTTCTCTATTTAAAATTAAGCCATTTCTTAATACTGCCTATTACGGTATGGTACGGTACCTTTATATGCGATCTTTGTGTATGTTAACCATGTCTCAAGTACTGATTCCAGACTTTGACCGAAGCAAGTCACTGCTGTTTCAGGACCTGTATTTTGCAAGAAAAAAGCCGCTAGTCAAGACTACTGTGGCAGAGGCTGCCTGTACCATTTGTCAAAAAGGACTGGGAGACGGAGTATCTGTTACTGCAAAAAGAGTGGGA
>CAMLDG010000025.1 GCA_946478655.1 uncultured Nitrosotalea sp. | reverse complement strand
CGTACATTCACGGGAAGGGAGCTTGTTATTACACTAGAATAAAATGCATTGATTTTTTCCCTAGGGTCTATTCTCAAAGAATAAAGTATGGCTTGAGCTTCTTCAGGCGATTTGGCGTTAAAAAATAAATTTACAGATGTTTCTACATCATTAGTTTCATAGGACTTGTCAAGTTGAGGCTCAAATCCTCCAGACAATGCCTGCGCAGAATTCAGAATTGACCTGATATCACCGCGTGAATCAATAATCATTTTTATCATGTTGCCAATTGGTATTGATGCACCTTCTCGTTTCAGAATTTCTTCAACATACAATCGCATCAATCTAGGAGGAAGTGGTCTAAGTTTTATCGTAGTCACAACTTTTTTTATTGATTTCATCTTGTCAGACGAGTCAGAATTTGCTGCAAGAACTATTGGCACTGTAGATTCTTTCAATATGTCAACTAACGCATCGACACCACCAAAGTCAGATCTTCCGTGTATTCCATCTACTTCATCAATGAAGATCATCGGTTTTCCAAGTACACTACTATTACCAAGAACTGGGGTGAGAATGTCCTGAATTTTCTGCTTGCTCCTTACGTCACTTGCATTCATGCTGATTAGATCATAACCAAATTGTTTTGTTCCCAATACGGCCATAGTTGTTTTTCCAATGCCTGGAGGACCAACTAATAAGAGGGGTTTTGTTCCTTTGATCCATTTTCCAAGCCACTTTACAAAGGATTCCTTTGCTTCCTCATTTCCAACCATTTCAAGCAAGTTCTTTGGCCTATATTTCTCAGACCACATCATATCAAATCACTTGGGAATCTTGGACTCGAATTCTTTCCATAATTTTTCTTTTGAAAGTTGGTTAAACCAATACATGTTGTAATGCTCTACTGTTAGGAAGAGAAACTCAAGAAAATCCTTGTGTGAAAAACTCTCTGGCAATAGTTCAAGAGCAAGTCGTGCCTCTCCCAGATAGATGTCACTTTTCTTCATAGTAAAATCAAATCCTTTTTTGACATCGCCTGTGAGAAATGTGTAATATAGAGGCCAAGAAGGAACTTTAACAAATTTATTTTTTATGGAATCCTCAATCTCATTTCCACATCCAACAGATTCTGCAGCTTTTGCCATTCCAAGATAAAAAATCTCTCCAAGTGGAAATCTTGCAAGTGTCATGTTCTTTCCAGCAGTTCCCATGACCGCTCTATATTTTTTGTAACACTGAATCATTTCTTCCTCAGATATGCTTTTAGGATTCATTTTTAATTTAAAATCAATGTATTGACCAACCCGTGCATCTTTGAATCCTCTTTCAAATTCTTCCAACACTTCTTTACCGCCAACAGAGATCTTATCTCTTGCAAGCTTCAAGATGTATGGATTCATTAGCTTGTAATCATCCAGAAATTCCACATCTTCATCTTTGTCCATTATCCTATCCATTGGTTCGCTTAGATCAATTGCTATGATATGTCCATCAATAATATCAGTTTTTTTCTTGCTATCGTTGTCATCTCCGAAATACTGGGAAGAAGCATCATACAATGCGCTAAATACTGGAAATGTCATTTTAACAAAGTTGGAATTGAGTATTCTGGATACTCTATCTAGAAGAGTATCATAATTTTCCAATCTCTTTCGTACTTCATCTATCTGTGATTTTTGGAGAATTATCTCAGCAGAACCCACTTCTTTGGCAAATTTTTCTTGGGTTTCAAATGGGTTAGGGTCAGATTTTATCTCCCTTAGTAAGTCCTCGGTGAATCTTTTGGTAAATTTTGGAAATTCTTCTTCTGCTTCTTTCTTGTATTTGTCAAATAATCGATAACCCTTACTTTTGAACAATGCCTGCTTGACAATGTCTTTTCCAGGTTTGGTGGACAAGAGTGCTTCCTTGCTAAATATGGATTCGTCTTTGCTACTCACACAATGGCACAACTTTTTTGCTATTTATGCATTCAGCCTCTTTTTTATTACTTCAAATAAATTAGGACCTAGGAAAGAAAAACTTGTGAAAATAATCGAGGTTTTAGAAGAGGCTGCAAAGCGAGTGCACAAGAATGTAAAACACTTGGCAGGAACAAAAGAATCCGGTACAGACCATGGAATGGGAGCTGGAGGAGATATATCACGTAGAATTGACATCGTAGCAGAGAAAACTGTTCTTGATTATCTACGTGAGATAAATTTTGAGTGTACAGTATTTGGTGAGGAATGCGGTATGGTGGAATTATCACCAAATCCAAAAGGGTTTATCATAATGGATGCAATTGATGGTTCAACTAATGCGGTCAGGGGCTTGCCATTCTTTTGTTGTTCGCTTGCATATACACCTGAAGACAAACTAAGTTCTGTTACAGATGGAGTAATAATGGATTTACATAATGGAGATTTGTATTCGGCATCAAAAGGCAAGGGAGCATACATGAATGGAAAAAAGATTCATGTCCATAAAGAAAAACCAATTTATTTTGTTGTGGGTGTAGATATTTCAGGAATCTCTCCAGATGCACTACCTCAATTAGCACCAATTCTTTCAGCATCAAACCATGTAAGACATTTCGGAGCTGTTGCACTTGAGCTTGCAATATTTGCTCGTGGATTAGTTGACGTATTTGTAGATCTAAGAAGAAAACTAAGAATTACAGACGTTGCTGCAGGATATCTAATAGCATTAGAGGCTGGAGGATATGTAGTTGATGAAAATGGCATGCCACTTGATTCAAACCTAAGCTATGACAAGAGAATTTCGTTTATAGCAGCTGCAAATGAAGAAACACTTGCAGATGTCAGGAAAAAACTAGGTTTATCAGCCAAGATCTGAGATTTAATTTCTAATTTTACACATTCCAGAGAAAAATTTATGGCGCCCTTGGCGGGATTTGAACACGCGTCGAGGCCGTGACAGGGCCCCATTCTAGACCGGGCTTTACGAGGATTGGAATTAACCGCATCCCCTCTATACTACAAGGGCGTTAAAGTATTGTGACAGAAAATCTGAGTTTAAAGCTTTCTTTTCTTCAAAAAATTTTGTAAAAGACTAAATTATACACAACTATGACCCTTCGCTATGGGTTCGTAGCTCAGCCAGGTAGAGTACCGGACTTTTAATCCGGCTGTCCGGGGTCCGAATCCCCGCGAACCCGCTTAAAATTAGCGATTTAATCAAAGATATGAAACTGTCCGATTGTTTAGAGAACCATATCATTTCATACAAAATGACCCCAAAAATAGAAGAATTCTAACTAACTTAGGTTCAGTTCTGGAAACTCTGCTTGCTTGATTCCCAAGTCATGCTGGAGTGTTCTGATCTTCTTTGCATATTCAGTCATTCTGGTGTTATCACTCTGGACCTTAGCGATCTTGTATCCACGCCAGGCTTTTTTGAGTGCACCCCATGTCTGACCCGCAGTGTAGTTAGGGTTGTTCGTTTGTGGTTGTACGAATTGATACATACTGAAAGATGAGTTGTAAAAAACAGATATCAGTGCATGTGTTAAGTAAAATCAATATAAAAGTCAAGTTTCTCACATTAAATTCGTGTATTTACTAATTTTACCTGTAAAAATTTTCAATTTTTCTATGTTTCTGATGTATTTTAGGTTTTGTTTTTCATTAATGCCTTTAGATTATTCTCCAGGTTTTCAATTGCTTCTCTTATCTCAGTAGTTCTCTTACGAGTTCCCACTTGATATGCCTGAATTTTTCTTTTCCTGTCTGTAATCATCCTTTGCTGTTCATGTTTACCAGAGGATCCTTGTGACCGCCTTGTTTCAAGCGATGATTCAGGAGTTGTAGATTGAATAATATCATAGAGTTTTTTTGAATCAATTTCGTTAGAGGGTATTGTCTTTTTTACTTCAGATATAGATAATTCAGTTAGAGATTTTTTTGAGTTGGCTGCTATTTGTACCAAGTGACCAACTATTTTATGTGACACTCTAAATGGTATTCCTTTTCGCACTAGATGTTCTGCAATATCAAGAGAAATAGAAAATCCCCCATCTATTGCTTGTCGCAGTTTCTTCTCATTCACTGTCATTGTTTTAAGAAGAGAGTTTACCACAATCAATGACGATATTATTATCTTTGAAGTTGGCCAAATTGAGACCTTGATTTGTTGTAGGTCTCTGTTGTATCCAGATGGTAAACCCTTTAGATTTGACAATATTGCCATTTGGTATCCTATTACTTGGGCAGTCTTTCCTCGTATTAGTTCAAGGATATCAGGATTTTTCTTTTGTGGCATGACACTTGATGTGGATGTAAATTTATCAGACAGTTCAAGAAAAGAGAATTCCGAAGTAGACCATATGATGAAATCTTCAGCCATTCTGCTCAGATTAGTCATCAGGATGGAAGAATTTCCCACATATTCTGCAACAAAATCTCGTGATGATGTTGCATCAATTGAATTTTCCACAAGTCCTTTGAATCCAAGCATTTTTGCAGTAAATTGCCTATCAATTGGAATACTTGTTCCTCCTACAGGACCTGCACCAAGAGGTGATTCGTTGATTCTACCATATGCAACATAGAACCTATCAAGATCTCGAAATAGTGCATCGGCATATGCCAAAAGAAAGTGAGAAAATAGCCCAACCTGAGCCTGTTGGAGATGAGTATACAGAGGCATAATCGTATTCTGGTGTTTTTCTGCTAGTTGTATCAGTGTAGATATGACCTCGTTTAGACAAAAACAGACAATATTGACATCATCACGTATCTTCATGCGTATGTCAAGTGCCACTTGATCATTTCTTGAGCGCGCAGTATGCATCTTTCCGCCTGCTTCTTTTCCGGCTTTTTTTATTACTAGTGATTCAATTAATTCATGAATATCTTCAGCTTCTGATTTTTCAGAAAAGTTTTCTTTTTTCAGCCTCTCCAGTGCGCCAAGAATCTTTTCTGCTTCTACTTTTGTAATAATTTTATTTTCTAAAAGCATCAGAGTGTGAGCCTGACTTCCGAGTATATCATACAGTGCAATTTGAAAATCATCTGAAATTGATGAAAGAAATTCTAATGTGTTTTCATCTAGTTTTCCTTCTAGCCTAGATCTGTACATCAATTTAGGAAATAGAATGGTTATATATAGCATAGACGCTTTTTTGATTTATGTCACAGGCGTCTCAAGACCTGAGAAGACACATTTTTGATGAGCTAACAAAAGTGGTTGATCCAGAAATAAATGTCTCAATAATGGAACTTGAGTTAGTGGATAACATTGACATTGCAGGATCTGAAGTTAAGATTGATCTGCATTTGACTAGTCCATTCTGTCCTGCAATATTTGGATTCAAGATTGCACAAGATGTTCACGACAACTTGCTTAAGATAGATGGCATCAATGATGTGAAAGTAAATGTTTCAAATCATTTCATGGCAGAGGCCATAAACAATCAAGTAAACACTAGCAAAAATCCTAAAAAACCTTAGAATATTATTTTCTAAATCCTAACATATATCCCCTAAGTAGCTGTATTGCCATTGCTGGGTCTACACCTTTAGGACATACGTGGCTACAGGATCCAGCAAAATGACATCTCCATATTCCATGAGAGTCATCTATAATTTTGAGCCTCTCGTCTTTTCCTTTATCTCTGTTATCTGCTACGTATCGATAGGCTTGTGCAAGCCCCTGAGGACCAATAAATGACTCATCAGTAGCCATTGTTGGGCATGCTGAATTACACAAACCACACTTGATACAATAAGAGAATTGGAGAAACTTTTCAAGATCCTGTGGTGTTTGTATGAATTCCTTAGAGTCAGGTGTTACTTCAGAATCTTCTCTAATGATAAATGGTTTCATCTTTTTGTGGTTTGAGATCAATTGTTTAAAGTCAACTGCAAGATCTCGGATTATTGGAAAGTTATTCATTGGTTCAACTGTTATAACATTTGAATTCAGTTCCGAAACTTTTGTGTAACAAGCAAGTGCTGGTCTTCCATTGATTTTCATTCCACAAGAACCGCATGATGCCTGTCTGCAAGAATATCTTACTGCTACAGAGTGATCGAAATTTTGTTTTACATACAATATTGCCTCTAAAACAGTAGTCCATTTCTTGACCGGAACTTGAAACTCGGCAAAAGTAGATTCTTGTCCTTCTGATGGGTTTGACCTTGATATCCTCAGAGTAATTGTGTTTGTTTGGCCAGTTGTGTCTGATTTTGGTTCTTCAGATGGTTTTGCCGCAACAACTGCCATGTCTAAGAAACCCCCATTCCCGCCATCAATATAGTTCTTGAGCCATAAGCAATCAGTACAGCCATGGCTGCAAGAGATCCATAATTGATCATCCTTTCATATGTAGAACCTTGTTTTAGTTCCAAAAGAATTACTCTGAGTCCATTAAAACCGTGTACTGAAAGTAAGATCAGTAGCACTTCTAACATAAGTGCATATGGAAGAAAGTGATAGTTTGCAATAACATTTTGATATTGTAGTGAATCTGAAAATTTTTGTGACATTCTCATAAGTATATGCACAGCTACAAGTGCCAC
>CAMLDG010000024.1 GCA_946478655.1 uncultured Nitrosotalea sp. | reverse complement strand
CTGTAGAATCTTTTGATAGTAATTCAAAAAGTCGTTCTAATTCTTCTCCGCTGAGAATTATGGTATCATGATCATCTTCATCAATTCCTTTCCAAATTAACCTACATCCATCTTTTGAGATGTATGCAGGCTCAACTTGAAAAAATTCCATAAATTAGATTTGTTTTAAGGGGTTAAAAAATGTCCTACGTGTTTTTTGTTTTCTTATGAATATTATAGTAATTTTGACCATAAGAAAGATCTACTTGAATTCGTATGTTGTAAAACCTTAAAATCTAACCCCTAAGATTGAAAAACAAATGGCAAAGTCTACCACAAAGATAGCACCACTAGATCCAGCGTTTCATGGTGAATCTAACTATGAAGTAGGATTAGAGGATCTTCTTGTAGAAAAGAGGAATCTGGTTGCAAAAGTGGAATCTGATCCCCAGTCTACTAAGGAAACACTCCAGTCTGCAAGGGAAGAACTCCAAATTATAGAAGGATTATGGGAAAATTACCATATCGGGATGAATGTTTTCCGTAACGCAAAGGGCGGCCGAGATGGTATTAGAGAAGTTAAAACTGATTAAATTAATATAGGTTGTACATAGCCTCTAATTCGAATCATGCATTCTGAAAAAATAAAAAATTTTTTACATAAAAGGCGTCAAGCAGAACAAAGCGGCGGAGAGGAAAGGATTCACGGCCAGCATGAAAAAGGCAAGCTTACCGCTAGAGAGCGAATTGATCTACTTCTTGACGAAGGAAGCTTTACCGAAATTGATGCCATGACGACTCACCATTATTATGAATTTGACATGCAAAATAAAAAATTCTTTGGGGATGGAGTAGTAACAGGATATGGAACCATACACGGAAAACAAGTTTTTCTTTTTGCCTATGATTTTACAGTTCTTGGTGGAACACTCAGTGAGATGGGTGCAAAGAAAATTACAAAAATTATGGATCATGCTGTAAAAGTTGGATGTCCAATAATTGGAATAATTGATTCAGGTGGAGCTAGAATTCAAGAAGGCATTCTAAGTCTTGACGGATTTGCTAGCATATTCTATCATAATCAACTTGCATCTGGAGTAGTTCCTCAAATTACTATTAGTGTGGGACCATCAGCAGGCGGTGCAGTGTATTCTCCTGCAATGACAGATTTTGTTATAATGGCTGACAAGATTGCCACCATGTTTGTAACAGGTCCGGAAGTTGTCAAGACAGTTCTTGGAGAAGAAGTGTCTTTTGATGAACTTGGTGGTGCAATGTCTCATGGAAGAAATAGTGGTGTAGCACACTTTGTCGGTAAAAATGAATACCAATGCATGGATATTGTAAAGACACTCTTGTCATATCTTCCGCAAAATAGTACTGAGGAAGCACCTATTGTAGAAACTGGTGATGATCCAAATCGCCTCGACAATAATCTCATAAACATAATTCCAGAAAATCCTCTACAACCATACGATATGAAAGAGATCATAAATTCTATAGTTGATAATCATGTGTTCTTTGAGATACATGAATTGTTTGCACCAAATGTTGTAGTTGGATTTGCCAGACTTCATGGTAAAACAGTAGGAATTGTTGCAAATCAACCGATGGTATTGGCTGGAGCTCTTGATATTGATTCATCTAACAAGGCATCTAGATTTATCAGATTTTGTGATTGTTATGGTATTCCAATTATCACACTAGTAGATACCCCTGGATACATGCCTGGAACACAACAAGAACATGCTGGAATCATTCGTCATGGAAGTAAACTCTTGTATGCTTACTGTGAGGCTACCGTACCAAAAATTACATTAATCATAGGAAAAGCCTATGGTGGTGCATACATTGCAATGGCAAGCAAGAATCTAGGAACTGATGTTAATTATGCATGGCCAACTGCACAAATAGCCGTACTTGGTTCTGAAGCGGCTGTGCGAATTATGAATAGAAAAGAACTTGATTCTGCAAAAGATCCAGCTGCACTAAAAAAACAACTTGTTGATAATTTCACAGAAAAATTTGCTAATCCTTACGTAGCTGCATCATATGGTACAGTTGATTCAGTAATTGATCCTGCTGAAACACGACCTGCTCTAATTCGTGCCTTGGATGCCTTGGCAAATAAGAGAGAAAGAAGAATCCCGAGAAAACATGGGAACATTAATCTTTAGAACGATATGATCAAGAAAATTCTAATCTCAAACAGGGGAGAAATCGCAATACGCGTCATAAAGACATGTAATGCTTTAGGGATAAAATCAGTAGCGGTTTATTCTGATGAAGATGTAAATTCAAAACATGTCAAGATGGCTACTGAAGCATATCATATTGGTTCTGCACCTCCTGCGCAGAGCTATTTGAACATGGAAAAAATAGTAGAGACTGCAATCAGTTCTGGTGCTGATGCAATCCATCCTGGATATGGATTTCTTTCTGAAAATGCAGATTTTGCAGATCTTTGTGAGAAAAAGAATCTCAATTTCATAGGTCCATCTGGGAAATCAATGAGACTCTGTGGTGATAAAATGGAATGTAAGGATGCAATGATAAAAGCCAAAGTGCCAACTGTGCCTGGAAGTCCTGGAATTGTTGAAGAAGTTGAAAAGGCACTAGACATTGCACACAACATTGGATATCCTGTTTTACTAAAGTCAGTTTTTGGTGGGGGAGGTAGAGGAATAAGACTAGTACATAATGAAAAAGAACTACGAGAAGCCTTTGAGATTGCATCTGGAGAGTCAAAAGCAGCATTTGGCAAGTCTGCACTGTTTGTTGAAAAATTCCTTCCAAAAATAAGACATATTGAACTTCAGCTAGCACGTGACACGCATGGAAATACTGTGCATATATTTGAAAGAGAGTGTTCCATTCAGAGACGACATCAAAAACTCATTGAAATGTCTCCATCTCCAGTTGTTGATCAAAAGACACGTGATGAAATAGGGGAGCTTGCAGTAAAAGCTGCAATAGCTGTTGATTACCGTAATGCTGGAACTGCAGAATTTCTAAGGTTAGATGATGGAACTTTCTACTTTATAGAAATAAACGCAAGACTACAAGTTGAACATCCTGTAACTGAACTAGTCTCAGGACTTGATCTTGTAAAATTACAAATTGATATTGCAAATGGAAAAGAAATTCCTTTCAAACAAAAAGATCTCAAAGTAAATGGATGTGCAATTGAATGTAGAATAAATGCGGAAGATACATTTTTGGACTTTGCACCATCCACTGGAAAAATATGGGATGTCAACATTCCATCAGGTCCTGGAGTGAGAGTTGATACATATCTTTACCCTGGTTGCACTGTATCTCCTTACTATGACTCACTCATGGGCAAACTCATTACATGGGGACAAAACTTTGAAGAAGCCAGACAACGAATGGCACTAGCATTATCTGATTTCTATATTGAAGGAGTTGAGACTGCGATACCGTTGTACAAGACCATATTGAACAGCAAGGAATTCATTAATGGAGACCTATCAACAGACTTTCTTGATAGATTCAAGATACTTGATAGGCTACAAGGTGATTTGAAAACTGAGGCATCACAAAAATCAGAAGCTGCACTAGCTGCAACACTCATACATTCAGAATTTCTCAAAAACAAGATAAAACCACGCAAAGAACATAGTGTTCGATGGAAAACACAAGTGGATAGGCATTGACATGAAATTCAAATTAGAAAATACCGATGAAAATCTAGATGGAGAAATTGTAAAGTCCATTGGTAATAATGAATTTGTACTAAAAATACAAGGAAAAGAACGTGATCTTAAGATCATCACTATGACTCATGATAAGGTTGAGTTTATGTTGGATAGTGTTTATCACATTACAAAATATCTTGAAAACAGTACCAACAGAATTACACTTGTAGTAGACGGAGTAAAACTGACCTTTAACAAACGCCCTGAGATGGACAAAATTGTATACAAAAATTCTGGTGCCGATTCTGCATCTGATTCTCAAATAAATCTCAAAAGTCAAATTCCTGGTCGAGTCGTATCGATAAACGTAACTGCTGGAAATAATGTCAAGAAAGGAGATGTGGTCTGTGTTTTGGAATCAATGAAAATGCAAATCTCAATTAAATCTCACAAAGATGGCGTTGTAAAATCCATCAAGATGAAGCAAGGTTCATCAGTTGCAAAAAATGATGTACTTGCTGAGATTGAATAAATATTTTTAAAAAGAAATTAAAAGAGATTTTACTTTATTTCTTGAGAAAGTTTATGATCTCTTGATAGTTTGGTTCTATCAATGGATTGTCTGAAACCCATTTGTAGACTATGTTTCCACCTTCATCTACGATGAATACAGATCTTTTTGCTGCATCATATCCCTTTACGTGCAACAAGTCAGGCATTAGTATGTCATAATCTCTTATTGTCTGACTCTTGTAGTCTCCAAGTACTGGAAAATTAAGATGCTGAGATTCTGCAAATGCTTTATTTGCAAATGGACCATCGTTACTAATTCCTATTACTTGAGCACCAAGCTTTGATATCTGATTCCATTCATCTCTGAAGGTACACATTTCCTTTGTACATACAGGAGAACTTGCGGCTACAAAGAATGAGAGAACTACTTTTTTTCCTTTAAACTCATCTAAGCTTCGCATTTTTAATTCTGTATCTACCAAGGTAAAAGGCGGTGCTTTTTGTCCAACGTTTACCATAAAGTAAGTTTTGATAATGTCATATATCAATCATTTTAGAAATTAAAACAGTCGAAACTCATTGATATGTAATATTGAAGATATTATTCAATTTCAAAGAAATTATTGAAAAATTTGTTGCCAATGAAAATTATGATCGTATAATGTGCATAGATTTTTATACTCTCCGACTGGCTTGTTAGCTACTTTGGTAGGAGAAGCTGCGAGTAGTTTCAGTCCAATCTTATTGTTGTTTACATTTGCAATTGTGGCAACAGGGCCAACCTTGATTCTTTCTAGAATGATCGCTCCAAGACGTACTCCTAATCCAGTCAAGTTCCTGCCTATGGAATCTGGCCAAGTCCCACAAGGTGAGGGACGTACTCATTTCATGATGCAATATTACTCATTTGTCTTGATGTTTGTTGTATTTGACGTAGCATCGATCTTTTTGTATGCCTGGGGAAGCAGCATCCTTGATTTACCAAAGTCCGCAACTCTCCCAATCATAGGCTTTCTTGCAATAATTTTTGCTGCATTTGCCTTTGCGTTGTATCAAGCAGGGAGGAAGAACATTTGGTAACTTTTAAATCGAATATAGAAAGGACTCGGGATAGGGAAGAAAAATGCTAAAGGAACTGGTCAACCAAGAAACTGCACCGCACGCTACTAATGTACTAGTTGGAAAACTTGGTGATATTCTTGTTAAAGCAGTAGGAAAACCGTTTGATATGGCCATAAACTGGGGCAGGATTTACTCATTATGGCCAGTACACCTTGAGACTGCATGCTGCAGTGTAGAATTTGGAGCTGCCTCAAGTCCTAGATATGATGTTGAAAGATTTGGTATTATCGAAGCATTTGGTTCACTAAGACAATGTGATCTAATAGTTGTCATGGGAACAATTACTAGAAAAATGGCTCCTAGATTGAGAATGGTATATGATCAGATGCCTGATCCAAAATATGTTATAGCAATGGGAGCATGTGCAATAACTGGAGGATTATACTTTGACTCATATAATGTACTACCTGGAATTGATGGGGTTCTTCCAGTTGATGTTTACGTTCCGGGATGCCCCCCTAGACCTGAAACACTCATCCAGGGCTGTATGTTACTTCAAGAAAAAATAAAACGGACGAAGGCTAAATAACAATGAGCTCTGGAACTGACAAGGACGTAGAAGTTAAAGATACTGCAGAGGAGCATTCTACAAATTCTGAAAATACTAAACCAGATTCCATGTCAAAAGATGAAGCAAAAAAGTTCTATGAAGAAAAAGGATTAGATTTATCTCCTGATGTTCCTGTCAAACCAAAACCAATTCCTGCATTTGAAAAATCTTTGGCAGACAAAGTTTCATCAAAATTTGGAGATAAAATAACTGTAGACTATGTAAGAGCTGACAGAATTAGGGTAACTGCTAAAAGAGAAAATATTGTAGATGTTGCTAAATTTATACGGGATGAACTAAAGTATGATCACGCAGAATCTGTATCTGGAGTTGATTATCCAGATTCAAGCGAAATTGAAGTCATTTATCATTTAGGATCTTATACTGATGAAAAACTTGGAAGACAAATTTTTGCACTTGCAACTAGAGTTCCAAGAGAAGATGTTCCAAATCCAGGTTCAGATTCCACAAGAACCCCCTCATTACGTGATGTGTTCTATAGTGTAGAATTCCATGAACGAGAGTGTTTCGAAATGTTTGGCGTTTACTTTGAAGGTCATCCTGATATGAGACGATTGCTTTTGCCAGAGGACTGGGCAGATATACCACCATTTAGAAAGGACTTTAAGATTAAAGGGCGATAAGATGACAACACAACTACCTCCAGGAATGCATATTGAGACTGTTGATGAAAAAATAATGACACTCAATGTAGGTCCTCAACATCCAGGTTCTGGACATATGAGATTGATAATCAAAGTCGATGGTGATTACATTGTTTCTTGTGATCCTGATCCAGGTTATGTACACAGAGGGGAAGAAAAAATGGCTGAATATAGAAATTATATTCAAAACAT
>CAMLDG010000023.1 GCA_946478655.1 uncultured Nitrosotalea sp. | reverse complement strand
TGTACGGCAGTCATGAAGATGACAGTTACCAAGAAAAATGTGAGAATAACTTCAACTGTAAATCCAGATATTGCACTATTATTCAAAATTGCACTAGGTCCACCTTGGGTTCCAAAATGTACCTTGTCGCCAAGTATAGGCAATATTGCTTTGAGGCTAGCAGCTGCAACAATTGCTCCAATTATTTGGAATACAATGTAAGCGATACCATCTTTGATATTGATTCGTCTTGTAACTAACATTGCTATTGTAACAGCCGGGTTGATGTGTGCACCAGATACATGACCAAATGTGTAAACCATCAATCCTATCGCTGCACCGTGTGCAAGTGCTATGACTACAAGTGCAGGAATTGTTAGAACTGAGCCAAAGTATGCAACTGATAATATGATAGATAACGGTCCAAAGAAGACAAGTGCGTATGTTGCTATTGCTTCTGCAAGCCATGCGCGTGGATTAACCATTAATCACTTTGACCTCTGAACATGCAATATAAAACATTCGAAATATTGTAGGCAAAAAATAAGTATGGATCATTTGGAGTACATCTCATGTTATCAGAGGGAGATCAAGTTCCAGATTTTGCATTAAAAGATGCAGAAGGTAAAACCGTGAAAAAATCGGATCTCAAGGGCAAAAAATATGTTGTCTACTTTTACCCAAAGGACTTTACTCCAGGATGTACTACAGAGGCTGCAGAATTTGCACAGGATTACAAGAAATTCAAAAATGCAGAAATTGAGATAATTGGAATAAGCCCAGACGATGAAGAGTCTCACAAGAAATTCGGTGAGAAGATGAAGGTTCCATTCATTTTGCTTGCAGACACTGAAAAAGACGTTGCAAAGAAGTTTGGCGTATGGGGCAAGAAACAGTTCATGGGCCGCGAATACATGGGAGTAAACAGGTCAACTTTTCTTGTAGATGAAAAAGGAAAAATCCTAAAAGTTTTTGAAAAAGTAAAACCTGCAGGACATGCACAAGAAGTGCTAGATGCCTTTAAGAATTAGGCTTTGAATCCTGCTGGAAGTGTAGTACGGAATGTAGATTTTGGTTTTGCAGGTTCTGCAGCTGGTTGTGGTGCAGTTGTCGTAGTTGTTGAACTACCAGTAAACTGTTTGTCTGCTGGATGATATGATAATCTCTTTCTAGTTGCAAAATACTTGTTTCCAGTATAACCTGTTGAGCTGATCTTCGAATATGCTGGTGCTACTTCTCCTGCAGATGGTTCATGTGCACTAGTTGTTGGTTCTGGTGCTGGTTTTGGAGCTTCTGCTGGTTTCATTCCTGCTGGAAGTGTACCATGAGTTGGACCTGATGCTGCTGGTCGTGGTTGTGGTTTTGGCTCTGGTTTTGGAGCTTCTGCTGGTTTCATTCCTGCTGGAAGTGTACCATGAGTTGGACCTGATGGTGTCGGTTTTGGAGGAGGCGAGGTCTGTGCAGGTTTTTGTTCTGCAGGTTTGACCTGGGATGATAAATTAGCAAGCTTTGCTTCAAGCTCTGCTATCTTGGCTTCTAGTTCAGCAGTGTTAGATCCTTCTGTAACTTTTTTAGTAGAACGTGTTTTTTTTGGCTGTACTTCTTTAGACATGTAGTAGTTGTGAGATATGGCAGTTTATTTACATTTTGATCAAGCTGGGATCTGGCAAAATTCTAGAAGTTTTATAAGAAGCAGTACCCATTTTTAAGCATTGGACGACTTTGAAAGAGAATATCCTGGCTTTGACTGGAAGAATACCCCAGCATACAAGCACCCAGGAGGAAGAAACTGTCCATGCCCAAAGCATGAATACATACGCGAACAGATAGGGGTTGCAAAGACTGTCAGTCAGAATTCAAAGGAGCCAAGTAATATCACCCTCAAGTTTTGCCCAGACCATTACAACGTATATCTCAAAGAAGTCATTCCAGCAATGCCACTCAAATACAGAATTTTAACAAAGATTGCACTCAAGATAGGAGCAATCAAGATTGAGCAACTCAAGTACATGCAATCAGACCAGTGCTTTTACTGCAGATTTGGTTCTGGCGGACATGACAAGAAGAACGAACTTCCACCAATCTTCTAAGTAGGACTTAACAAAACCTTGGGTTTGTTCGGAGTATCATGATGACATCTCTTACCACAGAGCGGGCATGTTATCCTGTCAAGAAATATGCATTGGCAAATATGTGATTTCATGTAGCTCTCTGCAGTCTTGGAGTATTCTCCTGTTCCATTACAGAAAGAACATTGTGTATCAAGAAGAACAATTTTTCCCTGACCTCCACAGACTGGACATTTTTGGTCACCCAACTTGATGGCATTCTCCTCACAGGATAATTAAAGTTCTCGTGTTCAATATTTTTTTGAAAAATACCATAAGAAAATCCAGTTAAGCTTATACGCCATACAAATTCAGTAAATGTGTGCCTATTGAGGATATTTCAGAGCTTGTTGAAAAGTTAGAGAAAGCAGGAGAACTAAAAAGAGTAAAAACACAAGTTGATTCAAACCTAGAGGTTTCAGAAATTCTTAGCAGAGTGATGTATTCTAATGGTCCTGCCATACTTTTTGAAAATGTAAAAGATTTCGATATGCCAATACTTGCTAATGCATTTGGATCGCTAAGACGACTTGAGATTGGACTGGAGATGCAAGACTTTACCGAAATTGGTCAGAGAATTGTAGACATGACAAGAATGGAGATGCCAACAGGAATTTTTGACAAGCTGCGAAAACTCCCAGAGTTGTCAAAGATGGCAGACATTGCACCCAAATTGCAAAAAAGCGGTCCTGTCACAGAAGTAATAGAAGAATCACCCACATTTGATAAAATTCCGATTCTTAAAACATGGCCAAAAGATGCTGGTAGGTTCATCACATTTGGATTGATTGCTACAAAACATCCTGAGACCAGTGTAAGAAACCTTGGAGTATACAGGATGCAAGTAATAGATAGTACTCACGCACTAATGCACTGGCAAAAACACAAACGCGGTGCACATCATTACGATATCAAGAAAGATTCTGGAAATAGAATAGAAGCGGCAGTAATAATTGGTTCTGATCCTGCAACAGTATTTTCAGCAGTAGCTCCAGTACCAGAAGGGCTTGACAAGTATGTGTTTGCAGGAATTACAAGAAAGACGGGAATCAAGACGGTAAAATGTAGAACAGTAGACTTGGAAGTTCCAGCAAATGCCGAGATTATACTTGAAGGATATGTTGATCCAACAGACATCAGAATGGAAGGACCGTTTGGAGATCATACGGGATATTACACTCCGCCTGAACCATATCCAGTATTCACACTAACCGGAATCATGCGAAGACAAAAACCAGTTTATCTTACAACAATAGTTGGAAAGCCAATCTTAGAGGATGCATACATTGGCAAAGTAATCGAGCGCTCATTTTTGCCTCTTATCAGAATGTTCCATCCAGAGGTAGTAGATTTTGCAATGCCTGCTTCAGGATGGTTCCAAGGCATGGCAATAATTTCAATAAAAAAGCGATATCCAGGACAGGCCAAAAAAGTAATGATGGGTCTTTGGGGAATGGGCCAACTTGCACTGACCAAGTTTTTTGTCGTAGTAGACGAAGACGTCAATGTTCACGATTTGAATGATGTAGTCTGGGCAATCACTACAAGGTCAGATGCTGCAAGAGACACGGTAATAATCAACAACACACCAACAGATACGCTTGATCCTGCATCGCCTCTTGTAAACTTGGGCTCCAAGCTTGGAATTGATGCAACACAAAAAACAAAAGAAGAGGGATATCAAAGAGAAATTCAAGAACTTGTAAAATCAGACGAGTCCACAAAGAAGATTGTAGATTCCAAATGGTCTAGCTACGGTATCTAGTGCATTTTTACAACATTGTAAAAGTTGTCTCGTTCTTCTACCTCATAGCCAATTTGTTTTACTGCTTGGATTATTTTTGCACCTGTAAGCTCAGTGGAACGAGCCCCTGTGCACGAGACTACTTCTTCTCCAAGTAGTGTCCCTCCAAAATCATCTGCGCCATATTGTAGCGCCATTTGTGCCATAGCAACTCCATTTGTTAGCCAAGAAGACTGGATGTGAGGAATCAAGTCATTATACATTATTCTAGAAATTGCGATCATCTTCAAGAGTTGTGTGCCGCCTGCAGGATATTTGACAGTCTCTTGTTTTTGCATCAAGGTATTGTTTGGCTCAAAACTCCACGGAATGAAAGCCATGAATCCGTTTGTCTTTTCTTGAAGTCTTGCAATCTTCATAAAGTGTTCTGCAACGTCATCTCGTGTTTCAACGTGTCCGTACATCATAGTAGCAGATGCCGGGATTCCAAGACCATGTGCCTCTTCCATTATTTTCAACCATGTGTTACTTGAGATCTTTTTTGGACTGATGATTTGTTTTACTTCGTCAACTAGAATTTCTGCACCTGCGCCAGGAATTGATTGCATCCCTGCTTCCTTGAGTCTTGATAAAACTTCTTTTGTGTTTGTGTGTTCTACTTTTGAGATCATATCAACTTCAGAAGCGGATAGACCATGAATTCCAACATTAGGAAACTTTTTTCTTATTAATCTAAACGCGTCCTCGAAATATTCAATCTTAAGAGACGGATTATGCCCTCCTTGAAACATCACCTGGGTTATACCAAACATTTCCCAAGCTGCTTTTACTCTAGATTCTATCTTGTCAAGTGTTACAGTATAAGATTCCTCATGACCAGGTGGTCTGTAAAATGCACAAAATTTGCAATCTGTGATACATACATTTGTATAATTTAGAATCATGTTATTTACAAAAGAAGAACGTCGTCCAAACTTTTTTCGTGTCAAGTATCCAGCAACAAGACCCATCAGGTGGACATCATTAGAGTCGAGTAGTCTTTTGCATTCTTCTATTTCAGGTCTTTTACCTATTAGAGAATTCTCTAAAATATCACCAATTTCAGAATGATGAAGCTGTTCTGTAAGTTGACTCAATTGACTGTGTTTTCTCTTTAGCGTATTTAATCGTTTGAGAACAAAATGACTCTATTTCCATCTCATATCAGTCATCAAAAGTTTTGAGAGATATCAAAAATTAATTTAGAAAATATCTGAGACAAGTCTTGTTTTGATTTTTATTTGGTTGTAAAATCGATTGCATTTTCCCGCTATTTTTAAGTAGGGCACACCAACGATTAACACCAATGGTAACAGGCCACCAGATTCGAATGAATCGTATTCTACGCAATGGTAAGATGCTTTGTATACCCATGGATCATGGAATATCAAGTGGTCCACTAAAGGGAATAGAGGATCCATACGCATTGATTTACAATTGCCAACATTTTGGTCTTACATCAGTTATAATCAACAAAGGAATTTTGAAGAATTTGCCAAAGCCAACCAAGATTGGATTGCTTGTACACTTTTCAGGTAGCACTTCTCTTTCCATGTCTCCAAACAGAAAGATGTTGACAGGTTCAGTAGAAGAAGCATTACGATTAGGTGCAGATGGAGTTTCCCTCCACATCAACATAGGAGGAAAAGAAGAACCAGAAATGATAGAACAGTTAGGCAGAATTGCAGATGACTGTCACAAATGGAGTATGCCTCTTTTGGCAATGATGTACCCCAGAGGTGAAAATGTCAAGAATCCACATGATCCAGAGATAGTAGGTCACGTTGCAAGAATTGGAGCAGAGTGCGGTGCAGATATTGTAAAAACACTCTACACAGGAGATGTTGATTCGTTTAAAAAAATAATCAAGAGTACTCCAGTACCTGTTGTCATAGCTGGAGGCCCAAAGGCAAAGACAGACAAGGATGTATTACAAATGACTGAAGAGGCAATGGAAGCAGGAGCCAAGGGAGTAACGTATGGCAGAAACATTTTCGAACACAAGAATCCAGGTAAGATGACTCATGCTCTTTCTGCAATAATATTTAGAAAAGAAACAGCAAAGGAAGCAGCGAAGTATCTTGAGCAAAAATAGAGAACTAATTATTGCCCCAAAGGTTGCAAGGGGCCAGCTTGGCAAATTCTTGTCAGAATTAGAAAAAGAAGGCATCAAGATTGTGAACTTGGACCCAGTAGATCTCAAAGGAATAAAATCAAAACTTTCCACAGTACACACCTCAACAAACGCAGATTACGTCATAGTTGACAAGGTTACCAAAATTAAAGGCAAAAAAATAGGGATGAAATTCAAAGTTCTTTCAAATGTAGACATTGAGAAAATACTCCAATTTGCAAAGGCAGGATTAGATTTTGTAGTAATAGAGGTAAAGGACTGGAAGATAATCCCCCTTGAAAATATAATAGCAAAGTTGCACAAGATTCACACTGAAATATTTGCAGTAGCAAATACACCCGACGAGGTTCGCAAGATGTTCTCAATACTAGAGATAGGAGTAGACGGAGTCATATTTTCAACCAGTTCCATAAATGAGGTAAAAGAGACCTTGGTCTATCTTGGAACAAAGAACTTTGATCTCAGGCCTGCCAAGATTCTAGAAATAAAAGAAGTTGGAAACGGAGAACGTGTTTGTGTAGATACTGCATCCATTTTAGGACGAGGAGAAGGAATGTTGATTGGAAGCAGATCTAATTTTCTTTTCTTGGTTCACAACGAATCAGTAGGTTCATCGTTTACATCTCCAAGACCTTTTAGAGTAAATGCTGGCGCAGTACATTGCTATACGTTATCACCAGAT
>CAMLDG010000022.1 GCA_946478655.1 uncultured Nitrosotalea sp. | reverse complement strand
ATGCATTTTAGCTACGCTTTCCAAAATTATGATAAAACACGTCATGTTCGTGCTGCTCTGCGAGAAAAGACAATCTCACACAAGCATGCAAGAGAAATTGCACACAAAATAAAGGGAATGTCAATTGAATCTGCAAGAAGTTATCTCCAATCTGTTGTCAACTTGGAACGCGCAGTTCCATTCCAAAGATACAACAACGAAGTAGGACACAAGTCAGACACTGGAGTAATGGCAGGAAGATATCCAGAAAAAGCAGCATCAGAATTTATCAGATTACTTGACAATTTAGAATCAAACGCAGAATACAGAGGAATGGATCTTGACAGATTGAAAATAATAAACGCTACAGTGCACAAGGGCAGAAAACTTGAACGATTCACTCCACGTGCAATGGGACGTGCAACTCCAAAAGTAGACATTCTTACACATGTTGAGCTTGTAGCTCAGGAGCTATAACCATGTCATCTGTGAAAAACGTAATCAATGATAGTTACAAACTGATGCTCTTGAAAGATTATTTAAGAGAAGCAATCAAGGAAGCAGGTTTCTCAGAAGTTGATATTCAAAAAACTCCAACCGGAACCAGAGTCGGATTACACGTAACAAGACCTGGTATTGTAATAGGAAGAAAAGGAAGTGGAATACGAGATCTCACAAAAGTTTTGGAAACAGACTTTGGTCTGAAAAATCCACAGATATCAGTAATTGAAATAACAAAACCAGAACTTGAACCAAGTGTCATGTGCAACAGAATGTCACAACACCTTGCAAGAGGTACTGCATTCAGACGTGCAGTCATGTGGACAATGCAGACTATCATGGAGGCAGGTGCGATGGGTGTACAAATCACAACTTCTGGCAAACTCAGAGGCGACCGTTCAAGCTTTGAAAAACACAGCAAAGGCATACTGCCACGAGCAGGACACCAAGCTACCGTTATCGTATCCGAAGATATTGTTCACGTTCAAACAAAAATGGGTCTTATCGGAGTTAGAATCAGAATTGCAAGAAAAGAGCGATTCATACCAGAATTTGAATTAAAAGTAATGAAGAAAGAAGCAAAGCAAAAAGTCGAAGTTCCAGAAGAAATCGAGATTGTAGAAGAAACACAGATTGATCCAACCAAGCCACGTACTGAAAGTGAAGTAATTGAGCTTGAAGAAAAATTAATCGAAACTGTGGAAACATTTGAAGAAGTAGAGGAGGAGCTCAAGTAATGGCCCGAATCAAGATGAAAACAGTTCGAGAGTTCAATGAAACTGATCTTAAAGACAGACTAGGACAATTGCGTTCCGAACTTACTAAACTAAAGATTGAAGCGTCTAAAGGAACATTACGAAAAGACAGCGGAAAGGTAAAACCTCTTCGAAGAGATATCGCAAGAGTATTAACTAGACTAAATGAGATGAAATCCAAATGATTACAGCAGAAAATATCACACGTCATGAACTGATTGGACTTGAAACCTTGATTGTAAAATCTACAAATTCTCAAATGATAGGCTTGCACGGTAAAGTAATCGATGAAACAAAATCCATGTTTGCAATTCAAACTGCAACTGGAATCAAAACTATTCCAAAACACAATTCTACATGGCAATTCAACTTCAATGGCACATCTGCTCTTGTAGATGGAAACACCATCACAAAAAGATCCTTTGAAAGAATGGGAGTAAAAGCATGACTAGAAACATTGGACTCCAAGTAAAGGTACCAAAATCTGATTGCCAAGATGACTTGTGTCCATTCCATGGGACTCTCAGTATCAGGGGTAAACTAGTTCAAGGAAAAGTAGTCAGTGCCAGAGCACCAAAAACAATTGTCGTACAACAAGAATTCCCAAGACTTGATATCAAATACAAAAGATATGCACGTAGCCAAAGCAAATTGCACGCACATAGACCACAGTGCATTGATGTAAAAGAAGGCGATATTGTTCTTACTGCAGAATGCAGACCTATTTCAAAGAGTGTATCATTCGTAGTAGTTGAGGTAGTATCATAATGGCAGCAACAAAGAGTCGTGCAGTTTCGGCAAAGGGTGTACAAGAATTCAGACCATATGTAACAAGAGCACTTCCACTTGGAGCTCAAGTAGTGTGTGCAGACAATACCGGTGCCAAGATCTTGGAAATTGTAATGGTTCAAAAAACAAAGACAAGAGTTGCTCGTTATCCATCTGCCGCAGTTGGAGACTTTTGTAATGTTGTAGTAAAGAAAGGTCCTGGTGAACTAAGAGGACAAATATTTGGTGCAGTTATTGTTAGACAAAAATATGCTGTAAGAAGATTAAGCGGAGTTAGAGTAACATTTGAAGACAATGCAGCAGTGCTTGTTACACCAGAAGGTGAAATCAAGGGCACTGAAATCAAGGGACCTGTAGCAGTCGAAGCAGCAGAAAAGTATCCAAGAATCGCAAACTTGGCATCGATGGTGGTATAAATCATGAAACCAACGACAATCCGAAAACGAATGTTATACACTGCTTCACAACACCTACTTAGCAAACAACTAGGTTCTCATTTAGCAAAAGATCTTAAAGAAAAATACCACTGCAAGAGCCTCCGTGTCGTAGAGGGAGACGGTGTAAAGGTATTGCGTGGAGAGTTCAAGGGAATTGAAGGAAAAGTCACACGTGTATCAACTGAAAAACGAGGAATTGCAATAGAAGGTATCAAGCGTGAAAAACTCAAGGGCGGAAATGTCGATATTTACATTCATCCATCAAACGTTATCATCACTTCATTGAATCTTGAAGACAAGTGGAGACAAAACAGACTTGAAGGACAAAAACCACAAGCTGCAAAGAGTGCTCCTCAAGAAACAAAACAAAAAGAATCAAAACCAAAAGAACAAAAAGAGGCTAGCAAGGAAAAGCCAAAGGAAGTAAAAAAGGAATCAAAACCAGATGATACAAAAGACAAATCTAAAACTGAAAAAAAGGGGAATAAATAATGGTTAGCATCGCAGGTAGTAAAAAACTAAAAAGACAAATGGCTCCACTTTTCTGGGGAATCACAAGAAAAGACAAGAGATTTGTAGTTACAGTAAAACCAGGCGGTCACAAAAAAGACATATCCATTCCAACTGCAGTATTTATCCGTGATACACTAAAACTTGCTACTTCTCTAAGAGAAGCAAAATCTGTAATCTATGGCGGCAAAGTCAAAGTAGACGGTGTTGTAAGGAATTCACTTCACCACGGTATTGGTCTTATGGATGTAGTAGAACTTGATGGCGTATCTGATGTATACAGACTAGTTCCAAAAGATTTGACCGTACTAAAACCAATCAAGATTAACTCTGCTGAAAAATCAAAGAAATTACTCAAAGTAACCAAAAAGGTAACAATCAAGGACAAGAAAACACAGATCGGGTTCCATGATGGTAGGACACTGATCTCTGACACCAAGGTAAATGTTGGAGATACATGTGTAGTTGAAGTGCCAGGAACCAAAATTCTTAGTGTAATTCCTCTTGAAAAAGGAGTCCAAGTAATAATTACAAGCGGAGTAAACGCAGGACGTATGGGTAAAGTCACAGAACTCAAGTCAGGTACATTCATCTTGCCAAAAAGAGCAGATGTTGACTTTGGTGAAAGAGAGATTGAAATCCCAGCAGACCTAGTAATGGCAGTAGGAAAAGACAAACCTGTCATACAAATCCAGTGATAGATATGGCACAACAAACAGTTTCTCCAATGAAGAAAATTTCAGTTGCCAAAGTAGTATTGAATATGGGTGTTGGTAAATCAGGTGAACCAATTGAAAAAGCAAAACGTGCACTAAAGCACATCTCTGGTCAACAACCATCTCCAAGATATGCCAAGGCCACTCAACGTGACTGGGGTGTACACAAGGGTGAACCAATTGGTGTTGCAGTTACAGTAAGAAATGAAGAAGCAATTCAGCTTATCAAGAGATTATTTGCAGCAAAGGGTAATCAGATGAAAGGCTCATCGTTTGACAACTTTGGAAATCTTTCATTTGGTATCAAAGAACACATAGACATTCCAGGAGTAAAGTACGATCCACAAGATGGAATCTTGGGTCTTGATATTTCAATATCTCTTACACGACCAGGTTTTAGCATCCGTGTGCGAAGCAAACACAAAGCAAGTGTTGGACGTACTCATATAATTACATCTGATGAAGCAAAAGCATTTCTAACCCATGAGTTTGGAATCCAGGTAGTATAACATGAAAAATCGTGATTACAAAGTAACTGGAAGAACTGTCCATAAATTTGGAAAAGGCTCTAGATGGTGTAAAAGATGTGGAGATTACAATGCAGTTATTCAAAAATATGATCTTGATCTTTGCAGACGATGCTTCAGAGAAGTCGCAGACTCGTTAGGGTTTAGGAAATTCAAGTGATAGTATATGCCAGCAACTAATATTCTAGCAAACATGTTTGTAACATTATACAACACCGAGGCAAGAAGAAAGGGAGAATGTGTTGTATTGCCTACCTCGAAACTTGCAACAGATGTACTCAAGACTCTACAAAATCACAGTTACATTGGAGAATTTGAGCACGTAGACGACAAGAAAGGTGGCAAATTTAAGATTCAACTATTAGCAAAAATCACAAAATGTGGTGCAATCACACCTAGATTCAAGGTAAAAAAAGACGGCTATGCCAAGTGGGAACAACAATATCTACCATCATATTCACGTGGTATGCTCATTGTTACTACCAATCAGGGTGTAATGTCTCATCACGAAGCAATTAAGAGTGGCTTGGGAGGGCTATTGATAGGATTTGTCTACTAAAACAGAGATACACGAAGTAACAATACCAATTCCAGATGCCGTCAAGGCATCTGTAGCACACAAGATATTGCATGTCCAGGGACCATTAGGTAAGACAAGAAAGGCATTCAAGAAGATACCAGTAGACGTTCAAGTCGAAGGAAAAAATGTCATACTAAAATCAATTGGAATCCGTAAAAGAGATTATGCAATATTCAAAACTGCAGAATCTATAATCAACACTCTATTCAAGGGTGTCCAGACTGGATACACATTCAAGATGAAAATTGTTTATGCTCACTTTCCAATCACTGTCAAGGTAAAAGATGGACAGATTCATGTGGAAAACTTTCAAGGCGAACGTGCAGCACGTGTCTCAAAAATAGTTGGTGACACCAAAGTAGTTGCAAAAGGTGATGATGTGATAATTACAGGTCCAGTATTGACTGATGTATCCCAGACTGCCGGAAGTCTTCAACAAAACACCAAAGTCAAAAACAAAGATCACAGAGTTTTTCTTGACGGTCTTTATCTTTTTGAGAAACTCGACAAGATCGAAAAATAGATTCAGCAAAGAATAAATCCGCTTATCCTACGAACAAGTCTGTTGCCGCCCTAGCTCAGCGTGGTAGAGCAGCTGGCTGTTAACCAGCGGGTCGCCAGTTCAAGTCTGGCGGGCGGCGCTTTAATATTTCTAAATTCGAATTTAGAAACATTGGTTTTTGATTACGGAGATTCCTAGTTCCAAAATCTACAGGTTTACAGATGTGGTATTTCTAAACTCGAGTTGTGAAATATTGTAATGCGATCACATCTTAGTGTATTCTATTAGACAATATGGATCTAATACGGATCATATCATGATGATACATGCAGGAGGTCCGCATTGGCCAGAACAAGACGCGCAAATAGATATTGCGTGGATTGTGGGGGTAGACTAGTTTACTATCCTCGCCTTTCAAATCCGAAAGCTCCCAACGAATACAGGGTTCTGGTTTATGCTTGTCCCGACTGCACTAAAGATTTTGATAAACCAAAGATGTTCTCCATTAAACGAAATGTGGTAGATGAGCCAATAGAAACCGTAGAAATAGAGATTGTCCAAGCCCGGGAAAAAATCCCCGAACTTGCCAAGGCATCTACTACCAACTGACAAAAATACTAAAGTACAACTAGAAGATATTTTGAAAATTGTGAGAGTATTTCATACTCAAAAATTAGACGATATCCTGGGTAGGATTGAACTTTCAGACTGGAGACAACGCCTGAGGGAGCCTCTTACTGTTTCAGAGCATATGTTATCTGACAATTGGAAGTCATGTGCACTGGGAGAACGGATGAAAAAAGAAGGCAGAGACCTTGACCGGGTAAAAGACTTGACACCTGAAGCTGTAAAACTAGGATTTGATTTTGCTACTGCAGTCAAAAGAAGAGATAGTTCTGCAGCGCTTGAAATATTGGAGCAAATAGAAAGACTTCCTACGATATGGCGTAATCAACAAGATTTCCGATAAGTTGTCATCATCTTTTTTAGGCATTTTCTATCGACTTTTGGTCCAAGACCCCCGGGTTTATGGCACAAAAACCGGCCAAGTTTTTGAATTTTCCATGCGTAGATTGGAATGATATCTTTTGTGATATTTTGGAATGTGAAAATTTGGACCAAAAACATAAGGGTTTAGCTTTTCTTCAGGGTCCAAAAAGAAAACAGAACTCCTACTGGGTAATGGGGGTGTTTTGACCCTTGGCTGCTATTAGTACGCTCAAGTGTTACACCCCCCCTAAAATTGGTCATTTTTGAAAAAATGGCAATATGCCTGATTGGCTGGAGATAACAGGGGGTTTAACTTTCAAGCATAATTCTGGAAATTTGGATATTTTTTAAAATCGACCATTTTAGACCATTTTTTGAGCAAAAATGGAACCATGATCAGGCCTGTTTTGGTGGCAATAGGGGGGTAGAAATAGACCGTAATGCCATAAAGAATCAAGATTTCTATGGTTTTATGCTACAAGTGCTTTGAAGAAAAACACCACG
>CAMLDG010000021.1 GCA_946478655.1 uncultured Nitrosotalea sp. | reverse complement strand
GACTCCACCCCCGAATGGGGGCATCACAGCGCCCATTCCACCCACGCAGACCAGACACCATCATAAGCAGAATGGTACGAGGAATGTTACCAAAGAACAAACCATCAGGACAAACAGCTTTGAAAAGATTAAGAGCATATCTCGGAGTACCAAATGAATTACGATCAAAGAAAACAACACAATTTGATGATGCTAAAATTAGAAGACCTTCTCCTTATTACACAACTTTGGGAGAATTAGGTAAAATGGTTGGGTGGAACGAGTAATGGTAAAGCTAGAAAGTTATTACGCATCTAGAAAAACTGCACGCGCACACGCATTCATTACAAAAGGAGTAGGTCGTGTAAGAATTAACAATATTCCAGTAGAAATGGTTCAACAAGAAGTAGCACGAGAAATCATGCTAGGACCTCTAGAAATTGCAGGAGAACTAAGAAACAAGATTGATCTTTCAGTCAAGGTCAGAGGTGGAGGTTTTGTCGGCCAGTCTTATGCAAGCGCAATTGCAATGTCAAGAGCAATGACAGGTTGGACAAAAACCAGAAAGGAACCAAAAGATCATCCACTCACAAGAACAATAAGAGAAGACCTAAGAAAACGATTAACCGACTATGACAAGCACCTTCTAAGCGGAGACGACAGAAGAAAGGAACCAAAGAAATTTGGCGGTCCTGGTGCTAGAAGAAGAAAACAGAAGTCGTATAGATAGCATTGAAAGCCGTAATCCTGGCAGGAGGCCGTGGGACGCGGGGAAGACCATTTACAGATTATATTCCAAAAGCCATGATTCCAGTTCAGGGACGGCCACTTGTTTATTACATTGCCAAATATCTTGCCAAGTCTGGTATAATTGATGAAATAATCATACTTGGGGATTTTTCAGGCATAGGAAAACAGATTGAGAAATATTTTGAAAACCATATTTCTTTTAAAAAGAAAATAAAATTTGTCCAGGACTCACAGAGTGGAACTGGAGGAGATCTTGTCCACCTAAAATCATCACTTGGAAAAAGCAAAGAATTCTTGTTGTGGTTTGTAGATAACTTGTGTCCAGTAGACATAAACAAGATGTACCAGTACCACAAGGATTCCAAGACATATGCAACAATAGCTGTACGAAGATACAGAAAAGAAGAGACAGGATTTGCCATAGTAAAAGACGGAATCATTTCAGAATTCAAAGAAAAACCTACAATAGAGCTGCAGATGGCAGAGTGTCTTGGTATTTACATCATAAATTCCAAAATAATTGGCACCATCAAGACCGAGAGACAAAGAAAAAAGAACCTGAATCTTTCCTATGATATTTTACAACCATTGTCCAAGAAAGGAAGCATTGCAGCATATGACATTGGAAAAACCCAGTGGTTAGACATTGATTCTCCGACTCGTGTTGAGAGAAACAAAGAGTTGGTTAACTCGATAATAAAGAAACTAGATTAGATCTTTGTGAGATCTCTCATATTTTACAATCTGGTCTTCATGCAGTAAGGTCATTGCAATATCATCTAGCCCCTCAAGCAAGATCTTTTTCCAGTGTGGTTCTATCTGAAACGAAATAGACATACCATCTGCCTTGATTGATTGAGTTTCAAGATCTACCTCAATTTCAGACTTGGTTGAGAATAATTTATCCAATACATCATCTGGAACACGTATTGGCAAGATGCCATTTTTGAAACAGTTGTTGTAGAATATGTCTGCAAATGAAGTGGAGATTACCACCTTGAAACCATAGTCATCAAGTGCCCACACTGCATGCTCTCTGCTGGAGCCACACCCAAAGTTATCTCTTGCAAGCAAGATCTTAGAATTTTTGTATGCAGGATCGTTTAAGACAAAATCTTTTCGTGGAAGACCTCCTTCATATCTCCAGTCATAAAACAAGTATTGACCAAAGCCAGTTCTCTGAATTAGTTTTAGAAATTGTTTTGGCACTATCTGATCAGTATCAACATTTACCTTGTCAAGTGGAGTTGCTATGCTTTTTATTTTCTTAAATGGCTGCATTCTAGTTCAAATCCAATTCTCTTACATCTACAAAATGTCCATGTATTGCAGCTGCTGCTGCCATGACAGGACTTACAAGATGTGTGCGTCCCCCAGTACCTTGTCTTCCCTCAAAGTTTCTGTTTGAGGTACTTGCACATCGTTCCCCTGCAGCCAAGATGTCAGGATTCATGCCAAGACACATGCTGCATCCAGACTCTCGCCATTCAAATCCAGCATCTTTGAATATTTTATCAAGGCCTAATGCTTCTGCATTTTTCTTTACAAGTTGCGAGCCAGGAACAACCATTGCCCTCAGTTTGGCTGAGACTTTTTTCCCTTTTACAACTTTGGCAGCTTCTGTCAAATCTTCTAATCTAGAATTTGTGCATGAACCAATGAAGACTCTGTCAATTATAATATCAGTAATTGCAGTGCCTGGTTTGAGGCCCATGTACTGTAATGCCTTGGTAGCTCCCTTTTCTTCCTCAGGATTTCCCTTTCCATATTCTTCTGGAAATGGAACAATATCTGTAACATCAGTTGTCATGGCAGGATTTGTTCCCCAGGATACCTGTGGTGCAATATTTTCTGCACTAAATGTAAAAGACTTGTCAAACTGTGCGCCACTATCTGTTTTTAGATTTTCACGCCAGAGATTTACATATTCATCATAATTTTCTGGAGCATATTTTTTCCCGCGAAGATACTGGAATGTTTTCTCATCAGGGGCAATCAATCCAGCTCGTGCTCCTGCTTCAATTGACATGTTGCATATGGTCATTCTTTGTTCCATGGTTAATTCAGATATTGTATCTCCACGATATTCAATCACAGTTCCTGTTCCTCCAGCAGTACCAATTTTTTTGATAATGGATAGAATAATGTCCTTTGCAGTTACGGCATGAGGGTTTTTCCTCTTTCCCTTGATATTGATTTCAAAAGTTTTTGGTTTTTCCATCATAATGCATTGAGTAGCCAAGACATGTTCTACATCACTTGTGCCTATTCCAAAGGCAAGTGAACCAAAGGCTCCATGTGTTGAAGTATGACTGTCACCACAAACAATAGTAGTTCCAGGAAGTGTGATTCCTAATTCAGGTCCTATCACATGTACGATACCCTGATTGGGACTGTTGATATAAAATAGAGTGATTCCAAATTCTTTACAGTTTTTTTCAAGCGCCTTGATTTGCGTTGATGATGTTTGGTCTATGATTGGTAATGACCTGTCACTGGTTGGTACGTTATGATCCATTGTTGCAAATGTAAGATCAGTTCGTCTGACTTTTCTTCCATTGAGACGTAAACCATCAAAGGCTTGCGGGGATGTAACTTCATGAACAAGATGTCTGTCAACATAGAGTAGTGATCTACCGTTTTCTTCTGTTACAATATGAGAATCCCAAATTTTCTCAAACAAAGTCTTTGACATTTAGATTACCATAGTCAAGATCGGAGATATAATGGTATAAAATCCAAAAGCTAGGGCTTGTAATTGAACAGACCGCCGGCTTCAATTATTTTGCCAATTAGTTCTGGGAAAGGCTTCATTTTGTAGACTTTGTTCTTTGTCAAGTTCTTAATCTCGTTTGCAGCAATGTTTACTTCAAGAGAGTCACTGTCAGAGATGTCCTTGTATGCACTTTCATCAATCTCAATTGGGAGTAGGAACGCTCCATCTACTGCGTTTCTATAAAATATCCTTGCAAAAGACAATGCCAATACTGCCTTTATTCCAGAATAGGATAATGCGATTGGTGCGTGTTCTCTAGAGGAACCACAGCCAAAGTTTTTTCCTGCAACGATAAAGTCACCTGGTTTTACTCGCTTGTGAAAGTCTTTGTCAAGTCCCTCCATTGCATGTGTTGCAAGCTCTGCATAATCATGAATTTTCAGATACGGACCTGGTAAGATTACATCAGTGTCGATGTTATCTCGTTCGTATTTTATTACAGAACCTTTCATTTCAAGTCCCTCGGGTCAGTAATTTTTCCAGTTACTGCAGATGCTGCTGCAACAAGTGGTGATGCAAGATATGTCTGTGATTCTATATGTCCCATTCTTCCTGGAAAGTTCCTATTGGTGGTACTAATACAGATTTCATCTTTTGCTAATACGCCCATGTGAGCTCCACAGCATGCACCACATGTAGGTGGTCCTACAACTACTCCAGCATCCATGAAAATTTTCAACAATCCTTCATCCATTGCTTTTCTAAATATCGACATTGCGGCAGGCAAGATCTCAGTTCTTATCTTTACTGTTCGTCCTTTGAGAATTTTTGCTGCTGCTTGCAAGTCTTCTAGCTTTGCGCCAGTACAAGAGCCAATGTATGCCTTGTCAAGTTCAACTGAAGACAAGTCACGTGCAACAACAGTATTTTCAGGCGAGAATGGTTTTGCCACAATAGGCTCCATTTCCGAGCCTTCATACTCGTAAATTTTTTCATATTGTGCATCGGAATCGCCATGAACTTCATCATATTTAGTGACACCTCTAGCTGCAAGATATTCCCGAATTTTTTGATCAGGCTCCACTATACCGCTTTTGGCACCGGCTTCTGTTGTCATGTTTGTTAATGTCAATCTGCTTTCAACAGACATTTCTGATATTCCAGTACCACCAAACTGCATGGTCTTGTATGCAGCACCATCAGTTCCAATGTCACCAATTATTTTTAGTATCAAGTCTTTTGCCATCACATGATCTGGAAGTTTTCCATTGAGCTTGAAAAATAATGTCTCGGGTACCTTGAACCATATTTTTCCATTCAACAAGACATATGCAACATCAGTATGTCCAAGACCTGCTGCAAATGCACCTAGTGCACCAGTTGTATTTGTGTGAGAGTCTCCCCCAACATACACCTCACCTGGAAGCACCATTGCCTCCTCATGAGATAGTGTATGGCAAATGCCGTATTGTCCCATTCCATACTTGAAATGCTTTTTGATTCCAAATTGCTTTGTGAAATTTGTTAGTAATACAATATTTTGTGCAGATATCTTGTCTGCTGCAGGTACAAAGTGGTCTTCTGCAACCCAAACCTTGTCTGGATTCCATACCTTGTCAATAACCATACCTTTCTTTCGTAGTTTTTCAAATACTGCCAAGACTCCTGGTCCTGATACATCGTGTACCATTACCTTGTCCACATTAACAAAGACTACATCCCCTGGTACAACTTCTTTCTTTCCAGAAGCCCGGGCTAGGATCTTTTCAGTAATGTTCAATATCGAAAATCAACTTGAAAGAAATTAAAATGTTTGCAGAACCCTAAATAGTGATTGTCATCTAAAAACAGGCGTGTCTCTTACAGTATTACCTGTAAAATCAACATTAAAGAAAGAGCCGTTTGACTTGTTTGCAAGTCTTGTAACGGATCTTGAAAATGCAGGCATTATTCCTCAAAATGGAGATGTGCTAGTAATTTCAAGCAAATATGTTGCTAACTCTCAAGGCAGAGTCATAGAGTACAACAAGGTCGTGCCTTCTTCTGACGCAGAACAAGTTGGTAAAAAATTTCGTATCAAGTCTAACATTGCAGAAATAATTTTGAGAGAATCAGATACAATATTTGGCGGAATCCCAGGGTTTGTAATTACATCATCAGATAATATCATGGCACCAAATGCAGGAATAGACAAGTCCAACACAAAGGACGGTACAATAGTTTTGTATCCAAATGAACCATATGGTACAGCAGAACATCTTCGAAGAAAGTTTCTGCTAAAATACAACGTGCATGTTGGTATCATCATTGCCGACAGTAGACTAATGCCTGGAAGAGTTGGAACTGTAGGAGTTGCAATATCGTGTTCGGGTATTGAGCCTACATCAGATCTTCGTGGTGAGAGAGACTTGTATGGCAATGTTCTCAGGGTGACTTTTCAAGCAGTTGCAGATGATCTTGCATCCATTGCAAATCTCAAGATGGGCGAAGGCTCTGACGCAACACCATGTGTGTTAATCAGAGATTCAGATGCAAGACTAACAGATAGGAAGATAGGTGAAAACGAGATGGCCATCCACTATGAACAGTGTGTCTATGTTCGTGGACTAGGAACAAGAATTTAAGTCAACTATAGTTTTAATAGAGCTAAAATGGACGCCAAGCTATGGTAGAGTTTCTTACCAAATATCCAAAGACCATGTCTTTCCTAGATGGTAAAAAAGACAAAGTCATGGTGGATACAAAGGGAGTAGAACAGCTCACCATAGTCGTAAAGAAAAGTGTTGAAGAATTGCTAAAGATCTTTTCAAATGAAGGTTTCACTCATGTGAAATTTGAACACAAACAAGAAACACAAATCGGCAGTGGTTTATCCCTCAAGTTAAAAAAGCCATGGGAGATGCATGTCAGACTCTTAGAAATGAAGAAAGGCTTTGTTGCAATTCAAGGAGAGGTGGAGGTATCACGTGACTATCTACAACATCTTTTCTGCCAAAGAACTCCAGTATTTTACGAGATAGAGACATTGCTCAAGAAACACCAGATTGAATACAAGATCTGGAATGAACGAATAAGAAAGTATGTCAATACTGTTCTTGACAATTACAAAGTAAAACTTGCAACTCCAAGTTTTCCAGTACTAGCATGGAAGCCCATGGTATACGTGATTGCAACAATAGGTGCATTGTACTTGTTCAAGTACATCATGACAGTCTAGAACCTTTAATTAGAAATTTTCCGCATTATCTGTAAATGAGTACATCAAAACTTCCACTTTACCTAAAATTTTATGGCATCTCCCCATGGGAACTCGAGGTTATCTTTAGCTTACTACACAATCAGTTCAACGTACAAGAAGATCCCAATACAGAACAAGAAGAAGATTATACAACCATGATTAGTGTGACATTTCCTCTTGAATTCAATGAGATTTTTTTCAAACAATTCGGAGTTCCACGATGGGACAAGCTAAAGGGCATCATAAAAGAGATGAAGAGACGGCGAGGCGGAGGAAAGAGTTTACGGGTTTACATCAAATTCACCGGAAAACCAAGTA
>CAMLDG010000020.1 GCA_946478655.1 uncultured Nitrosotalea sp. | reverse complement strand
ATGTACAATATCACATGAAACTAGTCTCCTTTCTTCCAAGTGCAACTGAGATACTGTACGAGCTGGGCGTAGGCGATGACGTATTAGCAGTGACACATGAATGCAATTATCCTGTAGAGGCAAAATCAAAGCCGCGAGTCATCCATTCATCGTTTGACCCGCAAAAAATGTCCAGCCAGGAAATTGACAAAAAAGTAGTCGAGCTGGTATCATCAGGACAAGACATCTATATTTTAGATGAGCAGGTCCTCAAAAAAGCAAACCCTGACCTGATAGTAGCTCAAGGAATATGCGAAGTCTGCTCTCCATACACAAGAGAGATTGACAAGGCAGTATCAATTCTTGGAGGAAAACCAGAGGTTCTTGTCTTGGATCCAAAAAACCTCGACGACATACTACAAAATATTATTACCGTTGGAGAAAAAGTTGGAAGACAAGATAAAGCCAAAGACTTTGTTCTAAAACTGCAAAAAAGAATCTCCAACATAAAGGACACATCCAAAATTTCAAGACCCAAAGTATTGTGCATAGAGTGGCTTGACCCGTTGTTTTCAGCAGGCCACTGGGTCCCGCAGATGGTGGATATTGCAGGAGGCATAAACGGAATTAGTTCCACTGGAGAAAAATCAAGAAAGATGCAGATTGATGAGATAGTACAGTTTGATCCTGATATCATAATCCTGATGCCATGCGGGTTTGATGTCTCCAGAACAATTCTAGAGTACGAAAAATTATCCGAAGACAAACAATGGAAAAAGATCAAGGCAGTAAACAGGGGAGAAGTCTATGCAGTAAATGCAAACGAGTACTTTAGCAAACCAGGACCAAGAACTGTTACAGGTGTTGAGATTTTAGCAAAGATAATTCATCCTGACACGTTTAGAAATCTTCAGGTTCCAAAACAATCCATCCAAAAAATTGATTCTGAATAAGGTCGCATCCTCACAGGGTAGGAAAATGAGGACGCAAGCTTATGTTATTACAACAAGCCTGATTTATTTATCTAGGATCTAACTTTTACCTTCTTATTCTAGAATCCTAGAATGACAAACAGTATCATCACACCAAAAACCAACGATATCACACAAGAAATTTCAAATTAGGCAATAAAACCACTGTATATGATGGACCTAGTTTTTTCTGACATTCATGCAGATCTGAACGCACTAGAGCTGATAATCGGTACAGCATCAAGTGACGAGTTTGTAAAAAAATACGGCTCTTTTTCAAGAATAATAAATCTGGGCGACTTGCTTGAGCGCGGCATCTATCCAAAACAGGTCATAGGAAAACTAAGATCACTTGAAAAAAATTATCCGATATTTTCTGTCATGGGAAACCATGATGAAGGGTTCCTGAGCGGAAAAAAAGTCAGTGCAAGCTCCTTTGAAAGCATGGATGCGCACAACAAGCTTGACTTTGAAGATCTCTCGTTTTTTAAACAAAACAAGGACGGTACATTTGGAAGCCAAGAATTCATTGATGCAAAAAACGGACTCTTTTGTGTTCACGGGGGCCCGCTTGATCCAAAGAAGATAACCCCAAAGAACGCAGATGGGGAAGCCTGGCTATACCAAAGAAACTGGCAGAGATTAACAGATGAGGGATTTGAGTTTTTTAGCTATCACGGGTACCATTACAAGGCATCTTCTGCATTTGCTGAAGCCTCAAGGCATGTGGACAACCATGTTATTCTGTGCGGGCACCAGCACATGGAGGCTACCTTGGTTCATCAGGAAGGAAAAATCTCAGAGATCTACTCTAAACTTGAATCAAAAAAAGAAAAGATCGCAGGACATGTACTGGAAAGAAAGGAAATCGAGATACATCCTGCAAGTGATTATCTGATACGATTAGGCCTTGGAGGCCCTGCAGGATATTATGGCGTAGGCTCTTCTGTGCCGCATTTTGCCATAATACAGTACAACCCGAAAAAGGTAATACTATTTACAGTAAACCCATAAAATACAAAATACCATGAGCGGAACCGAGACACTACGAAACGACCACAAACAAATACGCCGGCTGGAAAAAATAACTACCAAGTGTTATACAAAACTCTATGAAGGAAACGACATTCCATTTTCTGACATGCAAATAATGGTTTCAATCATGTCAGAATTTTTAGATGCAATACACTATGCAAGAGAAGAAGACCAGTATTTTCCATGTGTTGCAAGCTATGATTCCTTGAAACAAGAAATTCGCACATTCATGATAGAGCACGAGTTTGGAAGAAGAATAGCATCAAACATTTCAATGCACCTAAAAAAATGGCAGTCAGGAGAAGACCAGAGAGAACCTGTTGCAAGATTTCTCAAGGCATATGCAATATACTTGGATGATCATCTGACAAAGGAAGACAAGTTCTTTGATGCTGCAGAGACTCAGGTACTGTCACAAGATGAAGAAAAAATGATGTATGAAGAGTTCAAGGCAGTTACTGCAGTTGCAACAAAGCTTGATGATATGATAAAATCCATAGACTATCTAGAATCTACGCCCTGGATGGATTAATTCTCAAAGACTGATCTTACTCTGGGATAAACAGAGGCTTCGTTTTGTTCTGATGTGATTTTTTGTTGCATGATATGGTATCGTAGGCACAATTATTATATATCATCACCATAGTATGATAACTATACATACTAACATGAGTAAAATTGTGAACCTCCGCGTACATGTAGCCCCTGTAGGCTTTGAAATCGACAGGATTGCAATTCCTGCAAAACAGATGAAAGCAGACAGGGTATGGTTGTTGATGCATGAAGGGCCATCAAAGGATCAAGCTCAAGGATACATGGAAAAAATTAGAGCACAGCTAAAAAAAGAAAAGATCGAAGTACAGATTGCACACTCTAACAGATTTGATCTCTTCAATATCTTGAAGGCATTGCGGGAGATTGTGCAAAAAGAAGATGGCAATGATATCTTTGTGAACTGTTCTTCCGGGTCAAAAATACAGGCAATTGCATGTATGATGGCATGCATGATGTTTCAAGGAAAAACAAAACTTACTCCATATTATGCGGAACCAGAAAGTTACTCTAGTGTAAAAGGCGAACAGCTCTCCTCAGGACTAAAATCAGTTGTCAAGTTACCAGCTTATGAAATTCATACACCAAAACCTGTCTTGGTACAGGCCTTGAAAATAATCCAGGAAAATGGTGGAAAGATAACCAAAAAAGAAATGGCAAAGATTGCACATGAAAAAAAACTCATCATGGTCAACGCAAGAGAAGAAAATTTCCAGCAAGCAAGATTTGCAAGCCTTGACAAAAATATCATACAACCACTAGTAAACGAATGGAGGTTTGTTGAGATAGAAAGAATTGGAAGGACTAGGTGGATTAAAACAACACCGGAAGGTCTAGGGGCAGTAGAATTTCTTGGCTAGCCGCGTGTGGTAAGTTCAGGCTTTAGTGTCCAGGCAACACCCATCGCAATAAATGGCACAGAAATCAAGGCGGCTATTTCCAGATAGGTCTTAAACTGCTCAGATTGCTGCTGGGTTGGATTTGACCACATGAAAGGTACAGGTAATGCTGCGGCAAACCAAATGATAGAAAGCATGATGATAATCTTGAGTGCACTCTTCTTTTTCGGGGTCACGATATACGATACAATTAGGTTCTATTAATTTTATTAGTATAATTATTTAGTAATGATTCCACCGTCTACAGGCAAAATTGCGCCTGTTACCCATGAGGAATCATCTGAAACAAGATACAGTATTGCCTTTGCAACATCTTCAGGCATACCAATTCTTCCAATTGGATGTTCTGCAACTGCCATTGCCCTGTCTGCTTCGCTTTCAAGCCATGGACTTGTCATGTCAGTTTCCACAATTCCAGGACAGACACAATTTACGCGTATCTTATACTTGGCATATTCTACTGCCCATGCCTTTGTAAGAAGAACAAGTGCTCCTTTTGATGCAGTATATGCATCTGCTTCAAAATTTTCAAATGACTTCAATCCAGCATCTGATGAAACATTGACAATGCAGCCGTTTGTTTTCATCAGGTGTGGTATTACAGCTTTTGTAAAACGAAACTGTCCGGTTAAATTGATATCAATTACATCATTCCATTCTTCTTCAGAAATTTCATGCAGAGGTTTTACTTTGGGAAATATACCAGCATTGTTTACAAGGATATCTATTCTACCAAATTTTTCAAGTGTAACTTTTACAACATTTTCCACATCTGTGTTTTTTCTAATATCTCCTGGTATGGATACAACATTTTTCATTTCCTTTGCGGCATTTTGAAGACTGGAATTATTCTTTGATGTGATCACCACATTTGCTCCATGTTGTGCAAGCAAAGATGCGGTAGCTTTTCCAATTCCCCTACTTCCTCCTGTAACAATTGCAACTTTGCCAGAAAGTTTCATCCATTTCTGCTCGTGTACCGTATCAAATTAGTTTTGTCTAAAATTGTGCCAATTTGTCAGATCTTCAAAAAAACATGTCATTGTAATATGATGATCACCGGTTATGAGACAGTTTATTGTAATATTTTACTGAAATACTTTAGAAACATGAAAAAATACATATGAAATAATAAATATGATGATGTTTTATCATAAATAATGCAGAAAGATGCAAAATCTACTGCTTAAGAGAGCGTGGCTCCGTAGACTTGAATTGTGAAATCCCACTTGGGTGCGGATTAAAAGAGGTAATCTCTGTCTGTCTACGAACAAGGGCCACGCCATTTAATTTTAAACCACTGTCAAGTGAAAACTAATTTTTGATACAAAGATAATTTTTTAAAATTTAGAGCTTTAGGGATTCCTTTAATCCCTTGTATCTATTTCTGATTGTAACTTCAGTTACTCCTGCAGCTTGTGCAACATCTTTTTGTGTTTTGTTCTCTCCGTTCATGACACATGACAAGTACAGTGCAGCAGCTGCAAGTCCCATTGGATCTTTTCCTGCAGAGATCTCAATTTCAGCTGCGTCCTTTAGAATCTGCAAAGCTCTTCGTTTTGTTTTTTCACTCAAGCCTGCCTTGCTTGCAATTCTTGCAACACATTTTATCGGATCAACAACTGGCATCTTAAGATCAAGTTCTCGCAACAACAATCTGTAACATCTTGCAACATCTTTTCGTTTGATATTGATTCCATTTGCAACATCTGTAAGTGTTCTTGGAGTTTCAGTATCTCTGCATGCTGCATATAGTGCAGCAGCTACAAGTCCTGGAATTGATCTACCTCTGACAAGACCTTTGTCAAGTGCCTTTCTGTAAATGTAAGCAGTCTTTTCAATTACTGCATCTGATAACGCAAGTTTGTCTTTTAATCTGTCAAGTTCACTGAAAGCCTGTCTAAAGTTTCTATCCACTGGTTCATGAACCTGGCTTCTGCTGTCCCAAGTTCTCAATCTTTCTATAGTACTTTTCATGGATGCAGAGAGTGGTTTTCCTGATGCATCCTTGTCTGCAGGACCAATAATTGTTGCAAGTCCCATGTCGTGCATTGCAAGTGATGTAGGAGTTCCAGTTCTACTTCGGTCTTCATGTTCTTCTTTAGAAAATGATCTCCATTCCGGACCAGATTCTTCTACACGTTCAGTAAGTACAAAACCACAACCGCCGCAAAACATTTCTCCGGTAGTGTTGTCAGTTACCATTGGACCTTTTCCACAACGAGGACAACGTCCACCAGAACCAAAGGATTCGCGAGCCATATAATATCTTATAAGAATTTCGATTAACATAAATAAAAAGGTTTAACTACAAGTATTTATTCAATTAATCACTAATTATATAGTAAAAACATATGAAAATTACAAGTTATCTTCTATTAATATATGAATATTAGAATTAGGGCATTATAATCTGTTACAATAATTTATCTTTTGGATGATGATTTGTGAAACAAAATTAATCTCTCTCATCAACAAAAATATTTTTTAATTTATTTTTCAAAATTATTTTTAAAATTTTTTGACAATTTTTTTGGAAAAAAATTATTTTAAAATTATTTTTGTTGACTCAAGCAAAACCTTAAATACATTTGTTTTGCAGAACGGGCATTAAATAAAATGGAACAATGTCCACTTTGTTGTGAATCACAGCCGTCTAACCAGGCACTGGCGATTCACCTAAAGAAAATCCATCCACAGAGAAACACTATTCAAATAATGCAATAGAACTCTGTGAAGGGATTAGTCGTAGGATGTATCCAATCAAGGTTATCCACGAATTTTTAGTTTTTTATTAAATTGGATCCAAGCGTGAGCCAATACTGTTTCCCTGAAAATCTTGTCAGCTAAATTTAGTATACTGTGAACCGTATTTCACACCTGAAATTAAAAACCAACTTTATCAGTGGTATCCATGACAACATTCGCAAACAATTGGCAAAGGCCTCAAACACCAAGCCTTGGTGAAAAAATTAATGATGTACTAAAACCAAAAGGTGCTCTAAAACCAAGATTAGAGACTGGAATAAAGAGACTCCAAACTCAAATTGGTAAATTAGACGGAATGATTACAAAGCTAAAACAAAGAGATGAAAAGTTATTCAAGAGAATTGTAGTGGCAACACAAAATCACGATATCACTGCAAGCAAAGTTTTATCAAAAGAACTCGCTGAAGTTAGAAAAGTAACAAAGCTTTTAGGAAATGCTAGAATCGCTCTAGAACAAATCGAACTAAGACTAAGCACATTCCACGACTTGGGAGACACAGTAGTCACCATCATGCCTACAATAGGCCTGATGAAGAACCTAAGATCCTCGCTTATCAAGTTCATGCCAGAGGCTGACCGTGAGCTGACTGGAATGACTGAAATGCTCGGAGGTCTTATGACTGACACATTCCACAGTGGAGACTTTGGAATCGACTCTAACGCTTCAAGCGAAGAATCTGAAAAGATTCTCCAAGAAGCTTCCGCAGTCGCAGAGGCAGCAATCAACGACAAACTGCCCTCAATGCCTGTGGACCAATCTTCCTCTTCAGCACGCTACGTCTAGACTGTCTTATCGTGAGATAGTCTGTAGCGGAAATATGTTTGATATAGGACTAGTGATACCACTAGCACTGCAGAGGCAGTAACAAACATAGCTGCATATCCTACTGATTTTGTTAGTTCTCCTGTAACAAGAGAGCCTGCAAATACTCCTATTCCAGTTACTGCGCTGTTTACTCCCAAATATTTTCCTTCAAATCCCTGTGGGATACTCTTGAAAAATATCACAGAGTTAGATGTACTAAAAATTGAAAATGCAATTACCATTAGACAAGCAGATGTTATTGTAACTGGAAA
>CAMLDG010000019.1 GCA_946478655.1 uncultured Nitrosotalea sp. | reverse complement strand
TGATTCTGATGTTATTGATTTTAGTTTTGCAAGTTTTACAGCCGCATTTGCAATTCCATCCTTTACTGTTTTCTCGTCTTCTCCAAGTAGCGGTAAAATGTCGGCATTCACTGATTCAACTTCTTCTGGGCTGAGGTTCTCAAAACCGCTTACCCTCATAAATTCTGCAGCAGCCTTTGGATACACTGTCTTGTAAATTCTGTCAGAGTGTACCGGACCTGGGTTTGTAGCAATTGAGATTATCTTCTTGTCTGTAATTTCCCATGACATGGCTTCAGCAAGTCTGTTCTTTGCACCCTGTGATGCAGTGTATGGACTACGGAATCGATATGGTCTTTGCTCATATGGTCTCTCTTCTGTAAAGAAAGTAGATATTGTAACTATCTTGGAACCAGGTTTCATGGTCTTGATTGCTTGAGATGATGTCCAAAATGTTCCAGTGAGGTGAATTCCTACTGTACTCTTGAATTCAGAAATTGAAGCGTTTGCAAAACAAGTAACGGGTCCTGATACTCCTGCATTGTTTACTACAATATCTACTGCACCGTGTGACTTTTTGAGATCCTCGAACATCTTTGAGACTCCCTCTTCGTCACTTACATCAACACCTGGGAAAATTTTTACAAATGAATTACTTTTTACTTTGGAAATTACCTGCTCTAGTTCTTTTGCTGCCTCTTCAAGTGGCTCTTTTCTTCTTCCTAAAATGACAATGTTTGCCCCGTTTTCGGCAAATTTCATGGCGATTGCCTTTCCTATTCCAGTTCCGCTTCCGGTGATTACCACAATTTTATTTTGAAATTTGAGCATTGATAGTGATTTGACAGTTCTGGACTATTTATTCGATTATGCTTGTTCTTTGGTTGGAACCATTAGATCTGGGCAAGAACATTGTACCATGGTTTCTACAGACATATTTATTTGTGGGTTGGTAAAACTCCAAAACATGCACGATTCCGAGTCTGAGACTTTTCATCCAGTAAATAAAAACGAAGAATTTTGCGAGTCTTTAAAAAAAATTGGTCTTGATGCCAAAGCAAATAAAATTGATTCTGATGATGCAGAAAAAGAAAACTATTATTCAAAATATTATAGTCACACTCCTTCTATGGTAACAAATCATGGGACCATAACACTCAAGGGAACCAATATTGACGTGGTCCAAATTATCCAAAAGGGTTGAGCATGGAGCAAGACCTTAATCCTGTATCATGGGGTGCTCAAGACCGATACCAAGCACACTTTATCGTAAAAATTTTGGTAGGCTGTGATAGCGAAGACTATCTTGCAAGACCAACGTTACAAACCAAGGGACACTTTGCCACAAAGAAAGTTGTGGGAGTAAAGTGGGATGGAGGAAATCTTGCCGATGTGCTAAACAAAGATGACCCCCTCAAAACCATGATGACAAGATTGCCATATGAAGATGCACAGATATTTGTAGAACCAACAAAAGGCGGAGTCAGAATCTTTGGCAGATGGAAAGACAGTTACAATTTTACCATGACAAAAGAATTGTTTGCAGTCTATGACAGGATTGCACTTTCTATCAAAAACATGTCATGCCCTCCACCAGTCAAGAGCTAGACAATCAACCTTATCCCCTTTTGGGATTGCCCAGATGAACTGTTTTCTTACCGTAGTTGCAAGCCTTCCAGCTAGTACAACACTTGTTGCTGACATGGTGTCAGTTGTATTGTACACCTGAAGCAAGTATGGTGCGTGATCAATTCCTGGCCCTTTTTGGTATACTGCAAAATCACAACCAAACTTGATGCCGGGATTTACGATATACCCTTTGTCACGAAAATCCTTGTAGACTGAATATTTTTTGTCAAAGTTATAGTATTCTTTTCTGCAAATCTCAAGAAGTTCTTTTTGTGCTACAGGTTTTTTTGACTGGTATACTTTGATCCTTGATTTTTCCTGCAGGTAATATCCTTCGATCAAATCCAAAATCAATGGAACGTTTATCTCATCAGGCTTGGGTTTTGTCATGCCGATTGGCTTGCCGTAATATCCTTCAACAAAAAGTGCCTTCGAGTCTGCGATATTCCAAATTATTATCCTGTTCTCAAGCAGGTCTCCTTTCATGAAATATTTTGTAATGACAATTGATTTTAGTGTTTACAAATGTTTCAAAAAAAGGAAAAAAGAGTATCTTACAAAATTTTATAGGCTGAGAGCAAGCAAAATGAATGAATCTGATACCTGCAGTACCTTGTCTGACATTTCTTCAATTCCCTCTACAACATCTTTGAGTAAAAGCAACTCCTTTGTTGAAGCAGTCTCGTCAAGAACTCTTATGCTTAGTGCTCTGTACTTGTCGTCCACTTGTCTTTCTATCTTTTGTGCTTCGTGAGCCAAGTCTATTGCCACTGTACTGTTGTTGCTTGCAAGGGCTCGAATTATTTCATTTATCTTGTGAATCTGGTCTACTGCCAATTCAACTAGTTCTGTGAGGTCCTTGTCAAGTTTTTCCTTCTTTAGTGTGGCTGCCTTTATGTTTGAGAGTTTGAAGGCAATACCTGTGATGTATCCTGCAATTTCATCCATTGTATATGCCGAGTTCAAAAGATTCTCCCTGTTCATCATAAGACCACCAACATCTGAAATCTCTCTTGTTATTTTTCTACGGAGAGCTTCTACTTCGTCCTCGGTATTTTTTATTCTCTCCAATAGCTGTTTGATTTCAGCCTTGTCTGCCTTGATTATCAAACCTGGCAGAATTGATAGATCTCTGACTGCGTTGAGAATTCTATTTATCTCGTCTTGTAAAACGGCCAAGGCCTTTCTCTTTGCCTGAACTTCAAGTTCTCCGCTATACATCTAGATATTTTAAACTAGGTCTACGGCTAATAATCCTTGCGTAAATTCGATTGTACAAGAAAAATTTTTCTCTAGCTTATTTTTTCGTCTTGCACAACACGTTTTTGGCTATTGTATAACGTAACTATCTCATCAATGTTAGTTGCATTCTCTGATGTTTTCTCAAATCTTATCTTTCCTGTAAACTTGGGAAAACGAAGGGCAAGTCCGCTGCCTTTTCTGATTTTGTCCATGGCGACTTTATGAATCGGGCTGAGGGTTATCTCGGATGCTACAATCTCTATTACTGTCTCAGGCTCAAACCAGACATCTGCCTCAAGGCCACTCTGAATTCTTGGGTCTTTTTTTACAGTTATTTTATCTGACAAGATCTGGTAAAACTGGTCAAGTGACTCGTCTGTAAAACCTGTGCCAACTTTACAGATGCTTGGAAACTCATCTGTCTTGTCATCATATGCAGACAAGAGAAGGGCGCCATATCTTCCAGTCCTTCTTCCCCTGCCATAAAATGCGCCAACCACTACCAAGTCAAGGCTGTCACCCAATTCGTTTCTGTATTCTCGTTTTAGCTTGAGCCAATTGCTTGCCCTTGCACCTGCACGGTATGGAGAGTCAAGTTGCTTTAGCATGATACCTTCACATCCAGAGTTGATTGCATTTTCAAGACTGTCTTCTACTTCACTGTCTGTCTTGACTAGGACCATGGGCATTATCTTTGCAAATGCATCTTCTGTCACATTTTTTTCTAGTAACTTTCTTCTTTCTGAATATGGAACCTCAAGACAACTTTTCTTGTCAACAAGTAAGATATCAAAAAAGTTTACAGTGATTGGATATTCCTGAACTGCTTGGGCGATTTTGTACTTGCGTCGCCTGTGCATCAATTCCTGAAACGGCAAAAATTCTCCAGTGTCGTCATTTATTGCAACAACTTCGGCCTCTAGTATTATCTCGTCTGACTTTAACGCCTTGCCAATATTTTCCACAATATCTGGATAGTAGCTTGTGATATTTTCAAGGGAACGAGAGTACAAGACAATTTTTTCTTCCTGTCTGTGCACCTGGACACGTTCTCCATCAAGCTTGTACTCTGATGCAAATTCCGAGCCCATTTTTTCATGTGCTTCCTGCGGACTCTTTACTCTCTCAGCAAGCATTGGTCGAATCGGACTAAATATTGTAACTTGAAAATCTTTGAGGGATTCAAGTCCCTTTTCTGCAACTGACTGGGACACTTTACCCAAGTCACTGCAGACATTGTATGCATGCTCTAGTGCAGGTCTGTTTTCTTTGGAGCCAGTATATGCAACAGATAACGCATCAAGTATCGTATAATCTGCAATACCTAGACGAAGATTTGATGTTATTATCTTTGCAATAAATCCGCCCTCTGTAGGAGTTGCGTCATTTAGTAGACTAGAAATGTATTTCATCTTCATGTCTTGTGACCTTGCACCTTTTAGCTCTGCAATCTTGTATAGTGTATCATAGACTCGCTCGACTGTAATGTTCTGGCTAAGAAAAGTTGTCTGGGTTTTTTGCTCTAGTATCTTTGATGCCACCTGTCCAAAGTCCCCCGTATCCTTGTACTCGTCCTCTATTTTTTTAATTGAAATTCCGGATGATTTTGATAATGACTTGATTGCAATCTTCTCTGCGATGCCAATCTCAACACCTTCGTGGTCAGGTCTTAGCTTTCCCTGCAACAAATAGACAACCTTTGGTCTGATATCAGCAGGTGTAATTTTGAATAAATCCACCAGATGTTGTGTTAGCTCCAGCCTCTTTGTGGTATTCTCCATGTAACTCAACGTGTCAGCAATAAGAGAGAATTTCATCTGAAAGGTTCTTGATGTATGTATGATAAAAGTCTGAAGTTATTTCTTGTGCAGGTGTGCTTGGATCTTTAATTTGATTTCTGTCTCTCGTTTTGAAATTATTGAATGAAAGTCAGAATATTCTTCAGAATCCAAGAATCTCTTGTTTCTCTTCAAGAATCCGTCAAAAAAGACTCCGCCCATGTATCCAATATACAATCCTGTTGCAAAGTCTACCAAGTTTGTGATTGGCCAAGATGTTGCTTCTGAGAGAACCATCTTTGGATATTCAAGTGCATATGTTATCACATCGTTTAGGTTCTTTTCTTCGATGACGTCCAGGCCCATGGTACAAGGCAACTTTTTCTAGTATTTAGTATTTCTGAAACTTTTGTTCGTTTATAAATAGGAGAAAAAAAGAATCACACATGGGCGGCGGAAAGAAACAATCTCCAGCACAGGCAGAAAAGTCTCAAACAGCAGAGGCTGGAAAGAAGGAAGGCCAAAAGAAGGGAGAGAGAAAAGATCAAAAGGCAAAGACAAACATCTCTGTTATCATTGATGAAAACCAAGCAATGAATTTCATCAAGGGTGCCAAAGTCTTTACCGTCCAAGAATTGTCAAGACAGACAAACGTCAAGATATCAGCAGCAAACGCACTGCTCCAAAAATTACTTCAAAAGGGTTCAGTAAAGAGAGTAGGCGGATACAGCGGACACCACATTTACGTTCCAGCTTGAGTTATTGAAAATATATCTCCAGGTTTTACATTCTTCAAAGATTCTAGATTACTTGTTATCTTTCCAACAAGTGTCATTGGTTTAGTGCCTGATGTATCCTCTATGAAAAAACAGATCGAGCCATTTGCAGCTAAAAACGCAGCATCACCTTTTTTGAACTGGGTCCTGAGTTTTTCTCCGCCTGTCTTGATGTTTGTATCAACATATGCTATGGTATTACCCATCATGTGAGCATTGCCTTCTATTGGAATGGCACGTGCAATGCCTCCGACTGTCTTTGGTGCCAAGTGGCGTTTTAGTTCCAGTGTGAGATCTGCCTTGCCTTTCAGTGACAGAACAAAATCAAGCTTTGAAACAGAGCCTGCACTCATTTTTGTGGACAAGGATTATGAATATATAACGTTTCTTTATCCAACATCTCAATGTCGGATGAACCTGAGGAAGTAAGTGTAGATACCGAAGAGGTTCAGCCAGTTGAGGAAGAAGAACCAAATCTAGGTCCTGTTGTAGTCGAGGCTCCTGAAGCTCCAGTTGAGGAAGAAGAAGAGGTAAAACCGGGAAAGAAGGGCAAAAAGGAGCTTAGTGCAGAAGAGATTGCAGAACAGGAAAGACTACGAAAGATAATTGATGCTCGTGAAATTATTGACATTGATCCAGTACATGAAGTAGTAGAATACGAAATGACTGGAAAAGGCAAGATAATGATAGGTCCTCCAACACTGACAAGATTTGAAAAGGCAAGAATTCTTGGCGCAAGGGCATTACAGTTGTCACTTGGTGCACCACCTTTCATACCAGTGCCAAAAGACGTTGCAACATCACTTGACTTGGCTTATGCAGAGCTTGAAAAACGTGTAATTCCAATTACAATTAGACGAGTTTTACCAAACGGTGACTTTCAGAATATTCCTATAGATCTCTTCGATTGATGGATGATTGGTCGACAATACTTTAATAGAATGCAGAAATGGTGGTGGTAGTGTTTTGTTGAGCGGTGTAGAAAAAGTCCAGTTGAATGATTCACATCAAGACGAAAGGATTATTGTAATATATCAACAGGATATCGTACCATGTGCACTAGATCTCTTGACTGAACTTGTCAAGTACAAGACAGTAACACTTGTGGCAAAAGGCCAAGCAATACCTACTGCAGTTGCAGTTGCAAATATCGTAACTGAAAACATGATGAAGGGAAATTCCAAGATCTTGGATATCATAGTTGACAGCGAAGAAGAAACTGACAGACCACTTGTTTCAATAATTAAAATTGTTGTAGCAAAGACTAACTAGAAAGAACTTCCAGGACCTTTTAACAGCATATTTTCACATTCCTTGCATACAGCTTCATCTATGTTTGATTCTAGCTTGTGGTGAATGTCGCATATCAATAGGCTTGACTTGATGTAGTTGCAAAGGCCTATGAATTTTGAGAGGCTTGCTGGAGTGTATGCCATCTTTGATGCCAGATTGCTTGAAATGTCATTTATCATGTCAGAGACCTCTTTTACAGACAATAACTTGTTTATCAATACCGGATCGCCCCTTGTACCTCTCACGTAATTGCTGATTGCAGCCTGGGTTACACCAAGCAACTTTGAAACTTCTTCTTCTCTTATCTTGTGTTCTTCTATGAGTTTTTTTGCAAGAATTGCTCTTAGTGCAGGTATGAGTGTCTTGGTCTCTATCTCTGACGGAAGAAGCATATGCAAAATTGTTGCTGTAAAATATTTAAACCTAGTCATATTTTTCATGATGACTTTTTAGAGGGTGCAACAAGATCTCATTGATTGCAAGAAATTTTGTCGCAGATTAAGACTCTGATATCAAATTCAGTATCTTCCCTCAAATCTGATGGTATAGCACTCTCTGGAGGACTGGACAGTTCCATTCTTGCTTCATGTATCACAGACAAAAAAACTAAAGCATTTGCCATGGTTGCAAAAGATTTTGCTTCACCAGATCTTGTACATGCCCAGCTTGTGGCAAAAAAGTTTGATTTATC
>CAMLDG010000018.1 GCA_946478655.1 uncultured Nitrosotalea sp. | reverse complement strand
GCAATTATCAACAAAAAGCTTCTTGACATTCCTATTGAATAAGCCGCAAGCTCCATCAGACCAAAAGGAGACAAGTAGAGTAACGCCAGTGGTGGGACCTTTGCAAGTGCGGGAGTTGTTGATACCAATGCCCCAAATGCAAGACCTGTTGACCAAGCTGCAAATGCACCCCAAGCCAGCCCAAAACCTGGAATAAACATGGGCAGTGCAACTGATGCATTGTGTTCAAAAATTCCTATGGCATCAATTCCTTCAACTGCCTTTTGAAATTCTTTGAGAAATGATTGCGATTCCTCGTCAGATAATTTACTTTCAGTTCCGATTAAATAAGATAAGGAAAAAATTCCTACGAAAATAACAAAAACTAGAACTCTACGGTTTCTAAACAATGATCCAATTTTAAGAGAACTATATTTGAGGTATTGGTTGTTGGATCAGATTTAATTAAAAGTCGTATTATGAGACCTTGTTGAAAGAAGAAGTTTCCTCGGCCATAACTTATGCACTAAGCAAAGGATTTCAGATTCATCCTGATGCGTTTAAGATATTAGAAAAAATTGACGTCAAGGAGCTTCAAAATATCATCAAGCAAGTTGTTCGAGAAAAATCTAAACAAAATTTGTTCTTGATTAATCAAAGCGACCTCAAGATGTTTGTAGAGTCGGAGATAGATGACAGAATTGAAAATAACCATACAATTTTGTTTGATCCTACAAAAAAGGTCACTTCTGCAGAAGGAATTGAGGGTTTTCAGGCGTTATTCAAAGACAGATACTCAAAACTGCTTAAAATCATGCAGCAACGTTCACAGTCAAAGAAACTAACCCCCATCTCAAACGTGACAAACGGCAAACTGGATGAGGAGACCTACATTGCAGGCCTGCTCATGGATAGAAGAATTGAAAGAGACGTTACAAAAATAGTGATAGACGATCCCACAGGATCAATTGAGCTTTTGATTTTTAATAAAGAGATTCAGGAAACGGCAAATTCACTACAGATTGATCAGTTTGTCATGGTATCAATTGCAAGTGGAAAAAACGGTGGATTTTTTGTCAAAGAAATTCTTGTGCCAGACATACCTGATCATATAGCAAATCGCTCAAAGACTGAGACCTATGCTGTCTTCATCTCTGACTTGCACGTAGGAAGCAAATTCTTTATGGAAAAAGAGTTTACAGAGTTTGTTTCATGGCTTTCAAGTCCTGATCCGATAGCACGAAAGGTCAGGTTTGTACTTGTGGGTGGAGACATCATTGACGGTATTGGTATCTTCCCAAACCAAGACAAGGAGCTCTTACTTTTAGATGTAAATGAGCAGATGGCAAAGGCTGCAGAACTTTTAGACAAGATTCCAAAACACATCAAGGTCTTTATCATTCCAGGAAACCACGACCCAGGAAGACGAGCTTTACCCCAGCCTGCAATTCCAGAAAAACACAACATGCACCTCTGGAATAGGGAGAATTTTTTCATGGTGGGCAACCCATCTATGCTTGATCTAAATGGCGTAAAGATACTGATGTTCCACGGCCAAAGCCTTGACGATGTAGTAGGCAGCACCCCCGGACTAAGCTATGCCCAGCCTGCAAAGGCCATGAGGGTTTTGCTAAAAACCAGGCACTTGAGCCCAATTTATGGCAAGAGAACGCCGATTGCACCAGAGTTAGAAGACATGATGGTAATTACTGAAGTTCCAGATATCTTTCATTCCGGTCACATACATGTTGTTGAACTTGACATGTACAAGGGAACACTGATTGTAAACTCTGGAGCATGGCAAAGCCAGACCCCATTCCAAGCTAGTGTAGGAATCAGCCCTACACCTGGAATAGCTATTATCGTAAATCTTCAGACAATGAAGGTTTTTACAAAAGACTTTACGGAAAATTCTGATTAATTTTACAAGAGATCTTCCAAGGTCAGATCTTCCTTGAATGCTTTTTTCACAGTATCAGCATTTAGTGTAAGACTAAATTTCTTGGTCCTTCCATGCATGCCCTGATGAATAATTTTTCCTGTGATCAGTCCAGTCATTTCTATCTCGCTTAGCATTTGTGTAATTCTGCGTTGAGTGAGTTCTTTCTGTCTTGTAATTTTACAGAGATTTTTGTATGATTGGTATATCTCGCCTGTCGTATTTCCACTTGCTTTCATTACTGCAAGTATGAGTAGTTTCTCATGTAATGGATATGAGTTCAGTGCCGTGGTTTCCTTGTCTTCTTCCATCTTCAAAGAAGCCCTTCGGATGTGGTCTTCGTCCACAGTATCGGACTGTTCGCGTTCTGCAATCTCGCCTGCCACCCTTAACAGGTCAATTGCCCTTCTGGCATCCCCATGTTCTTGGCCAGACATGGCAGAACAGAGGTTTACTGCTGCAGACCCTACAGTTTTTGGTATAAAGGCCACCTTGATACGCTCTTCTAGAATCTCTTTGATCTGGCCTACAGTATAGTTGGTAAAGATGACTTCTTCCTCACTTAGGCTGCTCAGGACCCTAGGATCTAGCCTCTCCTTGAATGTAAGGTCATTTGAGATTCCTATCAGGGTCAATGTGCCTTTTTTCAGTCTCTCATTTGCTCTAGTTAATGAATAGAATACATCCTTGCCTGACTTGGAGACAAGTTCTACAAGATAATCTATCTCGTCTATCACAAATACCGTGTTCAGTGCATTCTTCTCAATTTCTGTAATAATACGATTGAACACTTCACTGATTGAAAGTCCGGTCGAGGGCAGTTCCTTTTGTGATGTAAGGCCCAACTGCCTACCCAATTTTACTAACAGCCCATACAGAGTAGTCTCTTCTTTTGCATTGGCGTATAGTAATTGGATTGGAAAAGAATTGTCCTTTACCCGTTCTTGTATCTTACCAAGAACCTTCTTGACCACCAGAGTTTTCCCTGTCCCTGGCTTGCCATAGACCAGCAGGTTTGATGGACGTGATTTTTTTAATAATGGTAATAGTGATTGGGTGACCTTTTTTTGTTCATCTTCACGGTGTAAAATTATATCAGGAATAAACGAAAAGTGAAGGACTTCGCGATTCTTGAATAGGGACTTTCCACTTTGTGCATCATCCAATAATTTGTCAATCGGATCCTTTGTCATAGACCCACACACCACTGTTTCGTCTCTGTCCACATATGGACTCTACTCCAAACTAATAGATTAGAATAGAATAACTAAACCAAATTTAGTATATCATTAATTATTTTTATTTTTATTTTCATAAAAAAAATTTTTTTAATAAAGCTAGAGTGGAAGTATAGGTGTGTGGGCCTTCCTGATATGAAATTAACAATTAGTGAACTTTCTGTTAACTCTTGGTCCAGAAAAGCCCAAAATGACCCCTTTATTTCCAGTCCAGGCGTGAAGATGGCTCTTAACATTGTTAACATCCTAAAGAAGACCCCCTTATTTCCACTCTAGGCATGGATTTTAGGGGTATTTGGGATATAAGCCCAAAGAGCCTGTTAAGATGCCAAAAACACCCATGCGTGGGCTAGGCAGTGAATGTTAACAAACCATGGTGTTAACAATTCTTCTATGATCTGTTCAAGTGTTAACGGCTTACCAGATCGATCCCAATGGCACGAAAAAGAATCAGGATAGACTTGGAGGATGCAGACGGAGCCAAGTACAACTTTAGCCTAGAGGGCAACGTTACCCGTGAAAAGATGCTAAAGATATTTGAGCTGATGAACCTGATGAATATAGAAGAGCCAGAGGCTGGGGCCCAATTGGATTCGATAGGGGCCAAGATATGGAATGTCATTGACAAGAACTTCCCCATAGGCAAGTTCACCTCATCTATGATATTAGAAAAATACGAAGATGAGTATGAGGAGCCAATCAAACTGAGTGTGATCTCGACATACCTCTCAAGATTTGCTGTGAAGGGCAAGGTGGCAAGGGAGAAGCAGGGAAAAGAGTGGTCTTACCAGATCCTAAAGATAGCCCAGAGAGAAAAGAATACGACTTAGGAGATTACTACTTTTTTGACCACTAGATGATCGCCATCAATTGTGACCTTGACATAATCTCCTTTCTGAAGTTCAAGAAATTTTCTAAAGTCTTTTGGTATGGAAATCGTGCCTGCAGTGGTAATCTTGATTAATTGCTCATCAGGCATGTTATTACATTATAAGAACATTAATTTAAGAATTTACTATTATCTAAGATTATTAAAATATAATGATTTTCTACGACTTTGACAGAAATTTGAAGGATTTGATGGTTTGATCAACCAAAAAATAACATGGCAAAAACCTGACTTGTTGGTCTGAAAACTATTGGTATCCTAAAAGTTACTGGGCCGGTGCCATCCTGGCAACCCCTATCTTTGCAAGACCCTTGTCAGTTATTTTGTAGGAAAATGGCTTGGTTGACATGTCTCTTTCCACCAAACCCTCCTCAAAGAGCTTCTTTAGCATGCGTGATGTGTGTTCTCTGGTCCTTCCTATTGTGACCTGGATGTCACGTGATGTCATTGGCTTCTCTGTGATTAGGCGTAGAATGTGATCAGTGGCACTTCCGAACTGCATATTCGGGATTTTTTCCTTTGGTTTCTCTTCTTTGACCATTACCTGAGGCTCTTGGTGCACTTTGGACTCTTTTGGCCTTGGAATTTGTGCCTGGGGAACCTCCTCAGTTTCCTGTGCCATTTCTACAGAATCTAGGCGAATTTTCATATCAATTAGCAAATTTTCATAATACTGCAAGCGCTCTGTTAGAATTTTTGCATTTTCACCCTCTGATCCCAGTCGTGGCTTGACCTTGTTGTATACTGTAATGGCTACAAGGCCACCAACAAATGATGCAAGTATGCCTAGCATGACTCCTACGTCTGGGATATCTACCAACATCACGTTGTAACGTCAAATGATGTGATTTATCATATTTGAGTAAAAATATTTCACACCTTACACATCAATATCAAACATGTTCCATCACAACACGTCACAGTCATTTCCTGGATTCGTGCCTATTTTGAAGCCAAATCATAGCCTACAGGTCCTCTTTAGTACTTCCTGTATCACAGACATGACCTGGTCCTCACGTTCTGGAAAAACATCACTACTTTTTATCACAGAAATCTGTTCGGAGAGGCGATTAATCACATCCATATCATCAGCGCTAAGCACGCCTAGGCCCCTAAGCAGGATCCACGAATAGCATAGTGCCGTCAACTTGTCTTTAGACTGGGTTACTTGACGATAAAACGCCCCTTTACTGATAGTAAACTGGGGATTTGCAAGTTCCCTACGTTTTAAAATAATTTCAATTTGTCTTTCAGTAAATAATGATTTTTCTATAATTTGCCTAATAATATTGCTAAAATTTTCATCAGGGGATTCGCTCATAGCTATACAAATCTGTATAACTATATTCAATTAAACTTTTAATCAATAGGTATTCAACCACTCCATATGCAAAAGACAGAGAATTATCTTCATGCTACTAGGAAGAAAAAAGGAACACTTCTCTTCGTATTAATCGATTCTGAGAACTCTGATGGACGTTCCGCTTCTTCATTGGCAAAAGAGGCAGAAAAAAACGGCGCCTCTGCAATTCTGGTCGGCGGCTCGTCAGCTACTGATCAACTCACCATGACCGAGACCGTCTCAAGTATCAAAAAGGCAGTAAAGATACCTGTAATCCTCTTTCCTGGAAACGTTACAGGCGTGGTTCCAGGTGCAGATGCAATACTTTTCAGCTCACTTTTGAACTCGGATAATCCATACTTTATCTCTCAAGCTCAAGCCCTTGGAGCACCAAGTGTCCTAAGATTTGGACTCGAACCTCTTCCAACAGCCTACATCATAATTGGTGAGGGAACCACAGTCTGGCATGTAGGATCCGTGAGAACAATTCCATTTGACAAGCCAGGACTGGCAGTAATGTATGCACTATCTGCACAATTCATGGGAATGCGATTTGTCTACCTTGAGGCAGGCTCTGGAGCCAAATCCAACGTAAAACCTGAGATGGTTGCAGCAGTAAGGAAGCTTTTCAAGGGATTTCTCATCGTGGGAGGAGGTATCCGCAGCCCAGAAACTGCCGAACAGATAGCCAAGGCAGGCGCAGACGCCATAGTTATTGGAACTTTCATTGAGAAGGGCGGAAGTTTCAAGACAATTTCCGATATCGTAAAAGCCATCCAATCTGTAAGGAAGTAGCATGTCAGAGAATCTTGCATTGAGACTAGGAGAAGTCCCAATGCCTCAAGACTATCTTGATTATTATACCAAAATATCAAAAGAAGTCATTACTATTTTTGAGCAAGCAGCAGCTGCCAAGGCAACACTTGCAGATTCTTCCGGTATGGTAGAACCAAAGATTGCTTTTGATCTTGCAGACCGTGTTTCCAAAATGCACGATATTGACGTGACTGACAATCTTAGGGCTCTAATTCAAAATACTACAAAAGAATTGGCCGCTCTCAAGCTTGCAGAAGATATAGCTCAAGGCAAGTACTCTGGACCTGATACAGATCTTCAGGAAAAACTTGACCTTGCCGTACGTGTGGCTTTGGCCATAGTTACTGAAGGTGTCACCATTGCACCGCTCCAAGGAATAAGTGAGGTTCTCATCAAGAAAAACTCGGACGGTTCTGAATATCTCTCAGTGTCATTTGCAGGACCAATCAGATCAGCTGGAGGAACAGAGGCTGCATCTACAATGCTAATTGCAGACCATGTGAGAAAGATAGCTGGACTTGCAAAGTATCAAGCAAATTCATTTGATGATGAGACTGGCAGGTTTGTAGAAGAGCTTCGAGTATACGAAAGAGAAGTTGGAAGTTTTCAGTTCCATGTTCCAGACCAAGATGTGATCAATGTCATCTCCAATCTTCCAGTAGAACTTGATGGTGTGGATACAGACCTAGTTGAGATTGTATCCCACAGAAACATGGTACGAATTGGTACTAACCGAGTGAGAGGTGGAGCACTTCGTGTACTAAACGACGGACTCATTGGAAGGTCTCGTAAGCTTCTCAAACTCATTGAATTGTACAAACTAGATGGCTGGGACTGGCTCAAGGACCTCAAGGGAGCAATCCAGACAGGAGATGCAGATGCTGCTGCTCACAGGATGAGAGAGGTGATTACGGGAAGATCAGTGCTTTCCATGCCTAAAAAACTGGGGGGATTCAGGCTGCGATATGGCCGTTCTTGCAATACTGGCTTTGCCTCAATTGGCATTCATCCGGTTGTTGCCGAGATACTAGACCATGCAATTGCAGTGGGTACACAGATCAAGCTTGATGTGCCTGGCAAGGCCTCAACTGTAGCCTTTGTAGATTCTATTGACACTCCAATTGTTAGGCTGACCAATGGAAACGTTGTAAAAATAAAAGACACAGCTCATGGAATTTCTCTAAAACCGCAGATTGCAAAAATTTTGCACTTGGGTGACATTTTGATAAGCTACGGAGACTTTTTAGAAAATAATGCAGAACTAATACCAACTGGATATGTCGAA
>CAMLDG010000017.1 GCA_946478655.1 uncultured Nitrosotalea sp. | reverse complement strand
AAACATGTGGAAACTGGAAAACTGGACATGAAAGCAATCTCAAAGATGGATGATGAAGAGGTGATAGCTCAGCTAACCCAGGTCAATGGGGATTGGAAGGTGGACAGCTGAGATGTTTTTGATCTTCTCGCTTGGAAGAATGGACGTGTTTCCCGTAGGAGACCTTGGCTTGCGAAGAGGTGTGCAGATTGCATTTTCATTAAAAGAGATGCCAAAACCCAAGGAGACTGAAAAGTTTGGCGACAGGTGGAAGCCATACAGAAGCGTTGCAACATGGTACCTATGGAAGAGTCTTCAAAAGTTTGACAAGATTGGATGAGTGGATTTTACCGCGTGAAATCTCCTAAAACACGGTAGGAAAGTCGGTATACGATTTATAAGATCATTTTGCCCATCAAGCTTTGAAGGCAAAAATGGGACAAAATATTGACAGTAATTTACTTGAGCGTTTTGAGAAAGAGATCTGGAGCAAGATTCCACATCTTGAAAACAAAGATGGTAAAGTGGTCAACGCAACACCGCTTGTTGATATCACACAAGATTTGAAGGAATGTGCAAAAAAAGAATTTAACATTAATTTAGATGATAAAGATCTGAAAATTTTTGGCAAGTATGATTCTAACTTGCTTGCAGGTTCCATCAAGGTAAGACCTGCAGTAAACATAATCCATGATGCTATTGCTACAGGAAAATTAAAAAGTGGACAGACAATATTTGAGGCAACTTCAGGTAACTTTGGAATTGCACTAGGACAACTAACCAAGATAGGACTTGATGTAGTTGCCCTTGTCTCACGAAAACTCCAAGACGGAGTATTTGAGGAACTACGAAATGAAAAAATTCGAATCATAAATCTTGACATGGACATTTGTCCAGCTCCTGGAATGAAAGAGAGTCCAAATGTTTTAGCCGCAAGAGCAACTGCTGCAAACATCAGATCACAATTATCTGAGCTTGGGTTTGACCCAACTATTTTTGATGGTGCAATAACAGAAGCACAAGAACTGTTGGCAAAACAAGACATCATCAATTTAGCAAAGCTTCTTGCAAAGGTCTACAACTGCTACTGTCCAGAGCAATACGACAATCAATCAAACATTGAAGCACATAGAACTGTAACTGCAGCAGAGATTGATCAACAATTACATGACAAGGGACTTTCTCTTGAAAACTTTAGAATTGTTTGCACATTTGGTACAGGTGGAACATCTGGTGGTCTGAGCAGATACGTATCTGAAAAATACGGCAAGAAGGCAGTGCATGTAGTATTTCCTATTGCGGCCCAAGATGTTGCAGGAATTAGAACAAAGAGCAAGGCAGAAGGACTCAAGTTTTACGAACCACAGCAATATGCAGGGCAGCACGAAGTAGACTTTGTACAGGCAAAGCGTCTGCTGAAATTCTTTGTAGACAAGGGTCATGACATGGGTGAGAGCAGTGCACTTGCACTATACGCAGTCATGCAGATGGCAAACTTTGGCGGTGTTGGAGGAAATTTTGTTGTCATAGTTGCTGACGGAATTCAAAAATACAAAAAGAATCTTGAATCGATGGCAAAGAAAGAGAGCCGTAGTGAGGTATCATTAGAAGAAGCTGTCTCAAGCGTAGGTGACTATGACAAGGTAATCTGGATACACCCACAGTATACTCCGCGTGAGGAAGGAATAGAGCTACTTGCAAAAACTCTGGGCATCGACAAGAGCAAGATAATTGTACCAAAGGCAAGAGAGGTGGAACGATTGTTAATGGCACAACAAATTCCTGACGATCTGAACAAAGCACTAGAAGGATCTCACAAGTCATTACTTGTGTGCATGGCAGGATATACTTCGTTAAATGCAGTTCAAGTTTTTGGCAAGAAAGGTATTGCAACAGAAAGTTTGACTGGCGGAATATCTGGACTCTCACAAAAAAAAGGGAAGCAAATTTCTGAATTGATCAAAGTCGCTACTGAATAAACACATCTTTTTGCAATCATCAATTTAAAAAATTTTAATTAAAAATATAACATGTTATCACCTTTGACACACCAAAGATCAAAACAAGGAATTAAGTAACGTATTTTTTGAATGATAAATCATCCTGAATCAAATGACTATACTTGAGCACTTTCCAGAGGAATACAAACCAAGGGAAATACAAAAAGAGATCTTGCAGGGAATAGAAGAAAAGATCAAGTCAGGATACAAGACAATTATTTTATCTGCACCAACTGGAGTTGGAAAATCACTTATTGCTGCAACTCTTGCAAGATATTTTGGTGGCTCGTTTATAGTAACTGCTTCCAAGCAATTACAGGACCAGTACTCCAAGGACCTGAAATTCCTCATGCCAGTTAAGGGCAAGTCAAATTTTGCCTGCCTCAAATTGATGGACCAGGAATCACTTCTCAAATCAGATACAAAGGGTGCAATCCAGAGAGGCCTCACTTGTGAAAAGGGCGTCTGCGAAGAGACAACAATGAAAAATGGCAAAAAAGTCAAGGAGTCCTGCCAGTTCAAGCCAAAGCTTGGAGAGCCTCATGATGACACCAAGGACTCGTGTTATTATTATGAACAAAAATATCGTGCACTGACCTCGCCTCACTCAATCTGGAACTATGCAGCATATTTTCAGCTGATGAAGTTCAACAAAAAAGCATATGCAGAATATGTTTCAAAACCGATTGCAGTTTTTGATGAAGCACACAAGGTAGAAGACCAAATTATACAATTCATTGGAGTTGACATTTACAGTACATATCTTTCTGAATGCCACATTGATGAAAAGCCATACGATCTATCAGAGATGAACATGGTAGCAAAATTGTTAGACGATCTGGCAAGATCATATTCAGAGCAGATCAAGGAACTGCTTGACAGTAGGGCGTTTATCCTAAATCCTGACTATACATTGCTTGCAAAACTAGAATCAAGATATGAAAAGATGGCAAATGCTCATGCAGAATTATTCATAAACAAAAATAATTTTGTTGTAAATGATCCATTCAATGATGAGCGAGGAAATTTTAGATCAGTTTCAGTCAAGCCACTTGACATTTCAAAATATGTCAAGACTTTCTTTGATATGGAAAATCAAGTTTTCATGTCGGCAACAATAGACAAGGATAGTTTTTGTGAAAATGCGGGACTTGATCCAGACAAAGTTGGATTTGTGGACACACCAAGATCTCCGTTTCCTCCAGACAGTAGAAGAATTAATTTTCTTAATACAAGAAAACTCAGCTACTCTTCAAGTAGAGATGACGAGCTTGCTGTAATTAAAAAAATTGATGACATCATGACACAGCACAGTACCGAGAGAGGGCTGATACTTACTTCATCAGAGAAGAAATGTGTTGACATACGAAACAACCTATCTGAGAAAAACAGGCAGCGAATCAGGATATGCCACAGCAGAAATGAGAACGGCATGACCCAGGATGAGGTGCTGCAAGAGCATGCCTTTGATGAGGACGGAGTACTGTTGTCATCGTCATTGTGGGAGGGAGTTGACCTAAAAGACGACCTGTCAAGGTTTCAGATAATAGCCAAGGTTCCATACCCGAACCTAAGTGAAAAGCGAACAAAAGACAAGATGAAAAAATTTCCTTTATGGTACAAGTCACAGACACTGACTAAACTTCTACAGGGCTTTGGAAGATCAATTAGAAGCGAGAATGACTGGGCAGTAACATATGTTTTGGATTCTGCTGCAAGTGATCTCTTGCTTCAATCAAAATTTATGATTCCAAAAGCATACCAAGATGTGTTGGGATTTCCAAGCTATAATGGTAGCATGAAATCTACATTGTAAGAAAATTTTTCTTTTCAAAAAAAGCACTTATGGGAAATTAATTTGCAACCGTCTGTACTGATTTGTCAGGTAGGTCAGTCAATGTGAAGACAAATCTAGAACCTTCGAATTCTGTTGTTCCTTCTCTTTCCCAGTTTATTTTGTAAGATTTGATCAGGTGTCCACCCACTATTGATATTGTCTTTGGCACATCTTCGAAGAGCTTCTCTACCTTTGCCTTGTCCCTTGTCATGAGTAACGATCTTCGTCTCTTCATGAGGTACTTGATTGCGACATTTTTGTGCATGTGTCCTTCTACCTCAATCTTCTCGTTGCCAAGGTCAATAGTGAATTTTCGCTTTCCCATGAGCCTAGATACAGTTGTAATTCTACAAAAAATAGGCTTGACAACTTGACGTTAGTAAGTAGATTGTAAATTATGACAAAAATTGTCTCTCACATGGTGGGGCCGGCCGGACTTGAACCGGCGACCTCTAGCACCCCAGGCTAGCATCATAACCAAGCTAGACTACGGCCCCTCAAGGTGCTGGCTACTATTGAAATTATTAAATTGTCGGATTGAATTTTGTGTCAAGAAATTTGTGTTTGAAAATCTAGAGCCACTTTTTCAGTCTATCTTGTTCAAACTTTTCTTTTTCTGTAAAATGTTCTGTTGATGAAGTTTGTAGTTGTGTCAGAGGATCTGGAGTTGCAAACATGTCAACTTGAAGATAACCTGCAGTTCCCTTGCCAGTCTCAAGAAAACATCCACCTTTTCCATCAAAGACTGCGTTTTCAAGTTCGTGTTTTATTTGTGAAATAATATTTCTTGCAACAGTTATGCCTTCAGCTTCTGCAAATATTCCTGCCTTTGGTACTGCGATTTTATCTGTCACCATTATTTGGTTGACATCACCGATTGCGTACACACGATCATATTTTGTCTTGCAGGTCTTGTCAACTGCAATAAATTTTCCAGTTTCTGCAAAACCAGCATCTACTACAACAGATGGAGCCTTGTGTGGAGGAACAGAGATTAAAATGTCAAAGCTTGCTTCTCCTTCTTCGAATTTTATTTTGTTTGGCTCTACTGCAACAGTTTTATGGTTTCCGTGAAACTCTATCTTTTTTGATTTTAAAATTTGAAATATTTCTTCGCTTACCTGTGGGCCACCTGCTGGAAGTGTGATTGGTGTTGGACTGAAAAAATCCATCTGGACAGAATCGCTTGCTCCTGTCTCCTCAAGTACAGACCTTATGAGAAGTGCTGCCTCAAATGGAGCTGGAGGACACTTGTATGGCAGACCTGTGATTGCCATTGCAATCTTGCCAGATTTTACTTGCCTTATTGTATCCCTGATCTTTGGAACGTCATTAATGTCATAAAGAATAAAGCCATTTTCTTTTAATCCCGGAATTTTCTCTGGTGCAAGCTCTACACCCAGTGCTATGATAAGAAAATCATAATGGAATTGTCTGTACCTTGTTCGAACAGCTTTGTTTACAGGATCTATCTTTAGTACATCTTCATTTACAAATTCAATTCCTTTCTTTGTGACAGTCTCTATTGGTCTTTTAGAAAGTTCAAACTCTCTTGTTCCGTTGATTATCCAGAGTTTGACTAGGTCCATCATGAACCAGTCTTTTTTATCAATTATTGTAATTCTTGTATCCTGAGTAAGGTTCTCTCGAAGTTCATTTGCAGCAGCAAGTCCACCAAAACCTCCGCCTAAAATTACAATGTTAATTGGTTTCAGGGTCTAACACCGTTTCTCTATTTTTCTTGTGTAGTTGGTCTTATGGTGATTTCGTTTACATTCATGTGAGCTGGAGACTGGAGTGCAAAGAGTATAGAATTTGCAATGTCTTCTGCCTTGAGAGATTGGATTGTTTTAGAATGGTTCACAAATGCTTCCAAGGACTTGTCGGTGATTGTATTTGTGAGTACAGTATCTACAATTCCAGGCTCTATTGTTGTAACTCTGATATTATTTCTAACAGACAACTCTTGTCGTAGTCCCTCGCTAAAAGCCCATACTGCAAATTTAGTTGCACAATAAACACTGCCTGCTGGAAATACTACACGTCCTGCAATTGATGAGATGTTTACAATATGGCCAGATTTTTGAGCCAGCATGTGAGGAATTGCGGCTGCGGTACAATACATTACGCCTTTAATGTTCACGTCAATCATCTGGTCCCACTCGTCTATCTTGAGGTTCTTGACAAAACTCAGGGGCATCAATCCTGCGTTGTTAACTAGAATATCGATCTTGTTCCATTTTTTTATTGCAGCATTAATCAAATTTTCACAGTCACTGCGCTTTGTTACATCGCATTGCACCGTGATACATTCTCCGCCAATTTTTTCAATATCTTTTTTGAGTTGCTCTAATTTGTCAACTCGTCTTGCACCAACTGCAACTTTTGCGCCTGCTTTTGCTATTGCAAGAGCAGTTGCATATCCTATTCCGCTGCTAGCGCCTGTTACTACAACTACTTGGTCTTTTATCATACTGAAAACTATTTTTCATCACGCTCTCTTGTGTAATAAATTTTTGTTAATCAAAAGTAGATTTCCTCACTAACACTAATTTAGGATCACAGTTGATTAGGAATTATGGAACAATTTGACTGTGCATACTGTGGAGAAACACAGGACTTGCCTTTTGAATGCAGTTACTGCAATGACAAGTTTTGTGCAGAACATAGGTTGCCTGAATCACATCGATGTGTCAAGCTATTCCAGATAAGATCAAAGAAATTCGGAGAAAAAAAGATCCAGAGAACAAAGGGAATAGGAAGACAGAGTTTCATCAAGAGAATTTTTGGCAAGTTTGGTTAGTACAGTGCTTTTTGCGGATCAAGTTTTGAGCGCTTTGCCTGGTAGAATAACGCTATTGCAAGTGCTAGCAACACACCAGCCGTGAGCCAGTGAGCAACTTGCATTGCAAGATATGCAATGCCAAATCCCACACACATTACAGCCTGGGTCAAGAGTTTTACCCAGTTTGCAATCTTTGCAAGCCTGCTGATCATTTCTATTACAAACAGGCCTGCAACTGGATACAGTATGATCTCAAAGTAGACGTCTAGATCTATTCCGTTATGCATACAATCTCACCGTATCATTTGTCTAATTTCTAGTCTTCCCAGCTTACCTTTACTGCTACCTTCTTTCCAATAAGTGAGCGTGCATTCTCAAAGGGAAGCGTGGCAACATCTTCTGCCTCAAATGGTCCATACGACTGGAGGTCTGTGCCCATTATCTGATCGATTGGCTTGAGAAATCTCACGGCAATTGATCTGGCTCGGTGGTTTTCTCCAACAGTCTCTAAAAGTTTCAGCCTTCCATTTAATGTTGCAGAAAGAATGGTTTCTTTTCTTTGTCTTAGTTCATCTTCAGAATCTAAAATGAATCTCTCTTCGTCAAGAAGATTCGTATAGTCAATTTCATCTAATGATGTTGCCTTTTCAATTCTAATCTTCAAAAGAATTGAAGTCATCTCTGTTATCATTTTTACAAGTGATTCTGTAATCTTTGATTCTACTCCATCATAATCATGATTTTTTATGTTGCCAAGAAATTCTGCAATGTTGTGATACAAGTTAGGGTCTACCTCTTGAACCGTATCGTTTTCTACTTCGCGAAGAAGAATGGCATACAATGTATTTACATCAATTTTTTTTGTTTCTGACATTTCCATATCCAACAATACTTAAATCATAGACCCCTTTGTGTTATGATCAAGGTGCAAAATTGCCATATAAAGTGATTGGTGGAGAACCAGTACCCGTTTCTTATTCTGCCGAAGATGTTTTCTCAAAAATAAAGCACGATCAGATAAAATTTATCGATTTACAATTTAC
>CAMLDG010000016.1 GCA_946478655.1 uncultured Nitrosotalea sp. | reverse complement strand
GTTCCCCAAGATGATAGTTAATTTTTTCTGGGATAATAGTCAGAGACGGTCCGTCTGCATAGACCAGAGTAGGAATTTGGTTTGCAATCTGTGAGAGATAAATGCCCAACATTCCGGCAGCAACCAGCCCCACGATGAAAAATATGGCTGCGCCTTTTGGAATCAACTTGAAAAATTCAGGTTTGATTCCTTTTTAATTGTTAACTACTGCCTTTGATCTCCAACTTTTCGGATATGTATTTGGAGCCATGATGATTCTTTTTATCTTAAAGGCAAAGCCCTTGGTATTTTCTACAATTTCGTCTTCGTCAAGTGTAGCCTCTGCAAGTGCTACCACCTCGCCTTTTTGCGTGTATATTGCAACAAAATCTCCACGCTTTAGTCCAGGTGAGATTTCCAAAATTCCAGGTATTGCAAGCTGTGCTCCATGACACAGTGCATCAACTGCAGAGTCTCTTATTACAACAGACTTTATCTCGCTTAACGTAATTTCTATTGGCATCATTATTCTGCGTAGTTTTGTGTCATCGCCATTTTCTTTCCATAGAGCATATGCATCAACTAGGTCATGCATTTTTACCAAATTGGAATCTTCGTTAAAGTGTCCCACCCTAGTTCTTCTAAGTTCAATCATTGTTGCACCCTCGCTAAGAATTTCTCCCATGTCATAGAAAATTTTTCTCACATAGGTTCCTGCTTCACATAAGATTCTAAGAAGCAACAATCTTTCTTTTTGTTCTATGACTTCGATTTCATATACATGTCTGATTCTAGTTTGTCTTGATACGGCAGATCTTTGCGGTGGTTTTTGAAAAATTTTACCTGTTAATTGCTTGAGCACGTCCTTCAATTTTTCCGGAGGCGGAAGTGTATGCAGTCTTCCAAGAGCATGGTACTCTTTTGGTCCAAGCAATAAAACGATGAGAGCCTTGGTTGCCTCTCCAAGTCCAATTGGCAAGAGCCCAGAGACTTGAGGGTCTAGTGTTCCACTGTGTCCTGCTTTTGGAACGTGTAGTATTTTTTTTACCCATGCTACCGTCTCATGGCTTGTTGGGCCGTTTGGCTTGTCTAGTAAAATGAAACCATATTCCAAGAGTTGTTCAATTGATCGTTTATCATAATATGTGCCATAGACATCATTTGTGATGTCTTGGTCTATTACTCTAAGATTTTGTAATTGTTTTAGAGTCATAGTATTTTTTCACCGCATTTTTTGCCTGTTCCAGAACTTGTTCTGGTCCAAGATTATCAGTATTTATCACAGCATTGAACACAGACAGATCTTCACCAAAGTTAAAACCGTAAAGCTTGTGATATAATGTCTTGTTTTCATCATATCGTTTTTTGACTATCTCAAGTGCATCATCCATAGAAATGTCATCTCGCATTGTCATCCTTTTGGCACTATCTTTTCGTGAGCCTGCAAGCCAAATTTTGATGCCGTCCTGGACCAACCAAGGCAAGGTATAACTTGTTATGATAACATTTTCAGTCAAAAATATTTTTTTTAGTTTTTCATCTACCTGTTTGTCAAATTCAGGATTTTTTTTTCGAATATTTAGAAAATTCATCCCTTCCTGGGTATCCCAGAAATCATCTCTGTCAGTCTCAAAGCCTTGATCTTTTGCCATCTCTTTTAGAACATCGCCCCCGCTCAAGTATTTCAGACCAAATTCATTTCCAAGTCCTTTTGCTATTGTAGTCTTTCCAATGGCTGGTGGACCAGAAATTATTACTGAACGAAGCAATTTAGCTTGTATCCATTGTAGTTTTTGTAACTCTCATTATGATACCACTAAAGGCAGCAGATGAAAGGAAGTACCATGCCCAGAAATACAATTCGTTTACATGATGACAAATATCCGGATGACCAGGAAGTTGAGATTCTGCCACTTTGGCTGCAGTACAGGTTAATTCGAAAAATCCTCCAGGGATAAAGTTTAGCGATATAGGAGATATTGCAACCGTATAAGAAAACAACGGAGGAAGTACAAAGTAGAATATCAAGATCAATGGAAGAAATGTAATCATCATTGGTCTCATGTTCATCTGCATCACTTCCATGTTCATCTTGTTCATGTATGCAGACTTTTTGTTGAGCTCATCTGTCTTTGCCTGGTCTTTTGACTTGAATGCTGCCATCCTTTCCTTTTGCCAAGCCCTTGTTTCTTTTAGTAGTCTTTTGAGTTTCTCCTGGTCTACCATCTTTCGTTTTATCAATGCATTAAGCAGGTTGAGTCCTACAGAAATGCCCATGATACCAAAGGCAGATGCAATCATTCCCTTCACTATAGGATTTGCACTTCCCAGCGGTCCCTTGCTTAGTCCAGGTATCTGAAGCGCTATTGAATTTATGAAATGTAAAATTATGCTATGTTCCATTGTTATACCCCATTGCATTTAGAATACCTCGTGCCGCTTCATCAACTTTACCTTCAGTATTGAGAACCATCTTAATTGGAGAACCACAGAGTATTGAACAAGTTGACAGCATCGCACTAGTAACATCAAGTTCTTTTTTTATGGCATCAATTGATACGATATCCCTAGTTCTAGTGGTGTCAGTCATTCTACGGTTATAGATCTCTTCAGGTCGCGCAGTTATCATGATAAAACTATCAGGATTGAGAATTTCTAAAACATTGTGTGGAAGTCCTGGATAAAACCCCTCTTTTGTGGAAATGAATGCATGTGTATCCACGATTATGACATCATCAGCCATGGATGCTATGGTTCTTGCAGCAGTAGATTGTAGTTCCTTTTGTTGCTTGACAGAGAGTTTTCTCAGATCATCTCTACTTTGGACCCCTTTCTTTTTTGCTTCGTCAAACATTACAGTTCCAAAGATTGAGACACTCACCTTGATACTTTTTTCTTTTAACAGTTCCACTACACGTGATACGACGGTAGTTTTTCCAACGCCTGGAATTCCTACAATAATTATTTTCTTACTTTCTGCCAAGCAATGCACCCAGGGAAGGCATTACTTCCTCGACTCGTTCTCGAACAAGTAAATTGTAATAGTTAATCAAGATATCAACTGTCAACAACATTCCTGTCCCTGATCCAAATGTTCCCAGTACATCAGATGTACCGGCCAACAATCCTAGTATGATAGAACCAATTATAGTAACAGATGGAATGTATTTTTGAAGTAGATTTTCAACGGGTTGATTTGAACGTCTAAAGCCAGGTATCTGTACCTCTGCATCAAGTAGGTTTTTGGCTGCACTCTTTGCAGAAAGTCCTCCAAGCTCAATCCATAATCTGCCAAACAATACCACAATTCCCACCATGAATAAAATGTACAAAACAGCTCTGGTTGGATCTAGTGCAACAATATCAAGACCACGTGGTGCTGTAACATAGTACAGTATACCACCTGTAGGAGTAGATGGAGAGGTAGGATCAAACATTCCCAAGAAATTCAAAAACGGATTTGCATTTCGCGGGTTAAAGTTAGCCCACATAATTTGCCCTACAAATACTGCATTAGCAGTAAGAGCAGAAGCCAAAATTACTGGAATGTTGGATACGTACATCAACTTGATTGGATATACTGCAGAGAATCCCCTGTACTTGGTAGATACGATTGGTATCTCCACCTTGATTCCTTGCGTATATACAAGAATCAACAAGACTCCAGCCGTTATCAACAGGCCAAATATTCCAGGCAATTGGTTAGACCGGAAAAACAAATTACTAAAATCACTATGTATTGCGCCATGTACAATATTTGCAAAGACACCTACTGGACCGCCGTCTCCTGCAGGAACTGGACTGAACAAGCTCCAGATTACCTGTTGAGCGACACCTGCTGCGATAAACAAACTGATTCCACTGCCAAGTCCCCATCCCTTTTGGACTAGTTCATCGAGTAACATGATTATCACAGATGCGCCGATTAGTTGTCCTATCAGAATGAAGATATCTTCGTGGTTTGGCATTCTTGGTCCATATACTGCCATTCCATACAGAGAAGATTCTGCAATGATTACGATATAAGTAACAATCTTGGTTGCTGTTTGATACAACTCTCTGTCTTCTGGTTTCTTGAAATCAAGATGAAATATCTCAGAACCCTTTAGGAGTTGCATCAACAGTCCAGCCGTAACAATAGGTCCGATTCCAAGTTCAATCAGTGTACCTTGTTGTGATGCAAAAATTACTCTGGCAAATGCAAGAAAGTCAAATGATGGTGTAGATGCACCGTATAGAGGTGTCTGTCCCATTATCATGTAAATGAATAATGCAATTCCACACCACATCAAACGAACTTGAAGTGGAATTTTCTTTTTCGGTTTTGGTACTTGTGGAATGTAAACTTCGGCTTTAGAGATGATTGTTTTTAAAAAACCGCCAGAGGTCGAACCTTCTTCTGCTGTCAAGCTACTGCTTGCACCTCGCCACCAGATTGTTTTACTTTTTCTTCGGCGGAAGCAGAGAATTTTTCCACCTTAACAACATAAGCATTTTCAGTCTGTCCTCCTCCCAACAGCTTGTCATAGCCTAGTTCAGTAAGGTCTATCAATTTCTTGCCACCTTCCTGTTTTCCAAATTTTGCAAAGATATCATCCAGATCTCTTACGCTAGCCCATTTTCGGACTAGATTTGGATGTGGTGGGTGAGTGGAATCATGACCAAAGTGTTTTGGATCAGTCATTAACATTCGTATGAAATGATGTTTGTGCAAACCAGATTGACCAAGTCCTCCTTTGTGACCACTGGCTCTGTGTTGGCCTATTTGTCCCCAACCACAGTGTCTACTTCCTCGATATTTTCTTGTTTTTCTTGCTCTTGTTGGCATGTTACATCATTAACCTCACTTGTGCTAAGAGTTCTTTGTGACTACCAAGAATTCCTCCTTCTCCATACATCTTCTTAGTATTTCGTTTGAATCCATGTTTTGGCGGTGACAGAGCAAACCATGGTTTTAGTGGTTTTAGTTTTGATAGTATAGCAGTTCCTTCTGAAAGTGATTTTGCAAGTTCATCAGTATTTTTGAAACCTAATTTTGTCATATCTTCTGCTGTGAGTTTTTTATAACCGCCTGTGCGTGCTTTCTTTTCTAAGAGTTCTTTTGTAGTGGATACATCAATCTCTTGCCAAGATACATAGTGTTTGATCTTGTCAAGCATGCCTTTTGTGTTATCTTTTTCTGGAATGATAGTAGCACGGAATCTTTTATCCAAATGTAAAAGGTCCATAGTAGTTCTGGCCCAGTAAGGAACATTGACCGTTCCTTTCATTCTGACTATTAAGAAAGCTTTACCCATTTTTTCATTCAACCCTGACTAAATGTTTGTCTTAAACAGTCCAAGACAGCTCTTGATGTAGAAGTCATTGTATTTGTAGAACCTGTACTTTTTGTCCATGCATCCTTCAAACCGGCTAATTTTAGAAGATTTCTTATATTTCCACCAGCAACAAGTCCAAGACCTCTTGGTCCCGGAATAACTTCAACGGTTACACTTCCACCTCTTCCTCTTACTTTGAATGGAACTGAATGAGGTTGTTCACATCTACACTCCCAACTTCCACAGCCAAGTTTTACCGGACTGACATTAAGATAAGCTTGATTTGTTGCCTTTTCGATTGCAATTCTCATTTGTTTTGATTTTCCTTGTCCTATTCCCAGCCAGCCATTTTCGTCTCCAGCTGCTACAAGTGCCTTGAATCTAGTATACTCACCGTTGGTTGTTTGTTTTTGAACAATTCCAACATCAATTACTTCAGTTTTAATTCCTGGTAGTAATTTTTTGATAATGCCAGCTTCTTGAATTCGATAACCGTTTTCATAAATTTCTTTCATGGTTGTAATTTTATCAGTAGCCACTAGTGCTCCTAGTTTTGTTCTTGGAGTCCATACTTGTTCTGGTTCTCTTCTTGGTGGTCTTGATCTCTGTTCTGTTCTACTCATTTGGATTTAACCTCACTATCAATTGCAGATTTTACTTTGCTTATTTCATTTGCAACTTTAAGATGCTTACCGCTTATCCTCTCATCAGATGGAAAAGTTTCTGCGTCTGCGGGAACTTCTAGACCTGCATCTATTATTCCTTTCAATGCTGCTGCAATTCTTTGAGTATATTTTCTAGTGCCAGTATAAAGTACAGCGCTCTTGGTTCCACTTGCAAGTGCTTTCTTGCCTGCTAGATAACCAGTAAGATATGCAGCTGGTATACTCTTTCTTGAGCCTTTCCAGCCATTTTTTAGAAGCGATCTAGAATGAGCAGATGAAAGAACTTTGTCGCCTTCCATTTCAGGCTTGTGAATTTGTACTAGAGTATTCTCGTTAGATATCTGAACTGTGATAAAGTCTCTCCTACCCATAAGAAGATGTCTTCTCTTCTTGTAGTTAGTCTTCTCATCCCGAGATCTACGTAATATTTGTGAATATGCCATTATACTAAGCCTATTTACAAAAAATTTTGGTGAAGCTCTTATAAACGTTAGACTCGGAGCAGTGAAGCCATCAATGCCTTTTGTGCATGAAGTCTATTTTCTGCTTCATCCCATATTACAGACTGTGGACCATCAATCACTTCACCTGTAACTTCTTGGCCTCTTTTTGCAGGAAGACAGTGCAAGAAAATTGCGTCACGATCTGCTTTTTTCATCAAATTAGAGTTTACTTGAAAACGTGGCAGAAAGTCTTTTGTCCTATCGGTTGCCTGGTGATGGATCGAGACAAATGTATCAGTAACTACTACATCAGCGTCTTTTACTGCAGATAGGGGATCTGTGAGTAATTGTACATCTATGAATTTTTTTGATTCTTTTATGATATCAGAATTTGGTTCGTATCCTTTGGGAGTTGCAATCGTTACATCAATAGATGTTTTTGCACATCCATAAATCATTGAATTGCATACGTTGTTACCATCTCCAATCCACGCAAGTTTTAGTCCTGCAAGTTTTTTCTTTTTCTCCTTGATTGTCATCAAATCTGCCAATATCTGACATGGATGGAAGGAATCAGAGAGTCCGTTTATTACAGGAACTGTGGAATTTTTTGCTAAAATTTCTACCTCTTCATGTGAATACACTCTAGCCATGATGATATCCACATATCTTGAGAGCGTCTTGGCAGTATCTTCTATTGTTTCTCCCCTTTTTAGCTGCAAGTCATCTGCTGATAGATTGAGTGCGTGTCCTCCCAATTGGAACATTCCAGTTTCAAAACTTACCCTTGTACGAGTTGAAGGTTTTTGGAAGATCATGGCAAGTGTTTTATTTTTTAGAATTGGTTTTGAGATTCCTTTTTTGAGATCTTTCTTTAGTTTTATAGCATTGTCTATTATTCCAAGCAATTCACTTTTGCTCAATTCATTTAGTGTAAGTAGATCTTTTGTTTTTATTTTCATTTCTTCCTCCATCCAAACAACGAACGTTTCTTTATAGGCTTTTCATCTTTTGACTCGACCATATCTTCCTCTTCAGTTTTTGATTCAGATTTAGTTTCGGGTTTTGGCTCATCTTTAGTTTTTGGTCGTCCTGCAGAAATCCATTTTCGAATATCAGATGCTAGTTTTCTTGCCTGATTATCGTTTTCTGGAGGCGGTACATCAAAGATATCAGAATATTTTTCGATGTCTTTTGTCGAGATTCCTGCAAATGGATCCTCTTCATCAGATATTTCTTGTGCGGGTTCAACTTTAGGTTCTGGTTTTAGTTCAACTTTAGGTTCTGGTTTTAGTTCAAC
>CAMLDG010000015.1 GCA_946478655.1 uncultured Nitrosotalea sp. | reverse complement strand
ATGTTTTCTCAAAAATAAAGCACGATCAGATAAAATTTATCGATTTACAATTTACCGGTCTTAGGGGAAGATTCCATCATACAACAATTTCTGCAAACCTGTTTACCCCACAACAGATGCAAGATGGATTACCAAAACTTGACGGTTCCTCAATTGTAGGATTTGCATCAATCGAAGATTCTGACATGGTCTTAAAACCAGACCCAAGCACTTTTGCTATCATTCCCTGGATGGCAAATGCAAAGACTGCCAGATTGATTTGTGACGTATACTGGGGAAAAGACAAGGGCAGGCTGGAATCAGACCCAAGAGGAATTGCACAAAAGGCAGAAAAATATCTCAAGACCCAAGGATTTGACAATAGCTATTGGGGTCCAGAGGTAGAATTCTTTGTATTTGACAAAATTACGTGGGATGTTCTCACTCCTTACAAGGGCCAGTCATATTCAATAGAATCCAAGGAAGCCCCATGGAACCAAGAGGGCAAGGGCTATCCAATGGCACTAAAGAAAGGATACTATCCAAGCACACCAGCTGACACCTTGACTGAATTTAGAAACGATTGTGTTGAATGTTTGAATGAATATTTTGGTATACTGTGTGACAATCATCACCATGAAGTTGCTACTGCAGGTCAATGTGAAATTGATATCAGATATGACAATTTGACAAATGCTGCAGATGGTGCACAGACATACAAGTATGTCATAAGAAACATTGCCAAAAAGTATGACAAAGTTGCAACCATGATGCCAAAACCAATTTCAATGGATGCTGGTTCCGGAATGCACACAAACGTTAGCTTGTGGAAAGGCGACAAGAACATGTTCTATGATAAAGACGACAAGGAAGAAGTCAGCCAAATTGCAAGATACTATTGTGGAGGAATTATGAATCACGCAAGAGCATTGTCTGCAATTGTTGCTCCAACTACAAACTCGTATCATAGATTGGTTCCAGGTTATGAGGCACCAGTGTATATCGCATGGAGCCCAAGCAACAGATCAGCAATAATTAGAATTCCATCACACTTCAAGGGAGAAAAATATTCCAAGATAAAGAGAATTGAATTCAGAGCACCTGACCCATCATCGAATCCATATCTAGTGTTTGCAGCAGTACAGGCAGCAGGACTTGATGGAATCAAAAAGAAGATGGACCCAGGTGACGCAGTCTATGAGGACATTTACAAGATGACCAAAGCACAGCGAGTTGCAAAAGGAATCAATGACTTGCCTGCAACTTTGGGAGAGGCACTAGATGAACTTGAAAGCGACAGAAAGTTCCTTGCACCAATATTCTCAAACGAGACAATCGATAAGATAATTGAGATAGAAAGAGCAGATGACCATGAGATCTCAATAAGACCTCATCCACACGAGTTCTATCTTTATTTTGATATCTAGACTAGAACATCTGATATATTTTCATACTTTGGAGGATACTCAAATTATATGAAAAAAACTTCTGCCAAGAAGGGCGAGTCACCATCTCAGCTGATAGATGCTAGAATCGAAGAGCTGGATGACTGGCGCGGTGAAATGTTATCCCAGCTACGCGCTCTTATCAAGCAAGCAGATCCAGCAGTCGTAGAAGAATGGAAGTGGAGTGTTCCCGTCTGGTCCCATGACGGAATAATTTGCACGGGAGAGACATACAAGAAAGTCGTCAAGCTGACTTTTCCCAAAGGTGCCAAGATGAAAGATCCAAAAAAGATCTTCAACTCTAGTCTTGAAGGAAATGCAAGACGTGCGATTGACTTTCATGAAGGTGACAAGGTTGACAAGTCTGTATTCAAGGCACTCATCCGCGAGGCTATTGCGTTGAATACTTCCTAAGACAGTTTCATCCAAGCTTTGACATCAAAAATAGGAAAAAATAGGAAAAATTTGGGCTGTTTGTGCCTGAGCATTTGAATAATGTTAGATTGTTAAGATGTGTTTAGAATATTGAAAATCTAGATTCTTCCAATTGCACCGTACACAAGGAACAATGCAACTGATGTAATTGCCAAACCAATAATGAGATAGGCTTTCTTGTGTTTTTCAGCTGTAGCTGCTTTGTAAATTGTAACAGTTCCTGCAAGACCCACAAAGAGAATCAGAGTTCCTGAAATAACTAGATCCCAGCTACTGTGAGTGATTATAGGATAGAACAGTCCGGAGAGCAATGCAAAGAATGCTACAAGATAGACATATCTTGCACCAGTTAGAATTTTGGTTCCACCTATTTGCATAGAATTCCTATCTGGATTAGTCAAATAAACTTTGAGAGAAATGTTGTATCCGTTAATTACATATCCATGCCGGGCATTCCCATTCCGCCCATACCACCCATGCCTCCCATACCAGGCATTCCTCCCATTCCGCCCATACCTTCTGCGCCTGGCGGTGGTCCTCCTGCAGATTTTGCAGTGGCAATGACATCATCGATTCTAAGTATCATAGATGCTGCTTCTGTTGCGCATGTGATAATTTGGATCTTGACTGAGAGTGGCTCAAAGATATCGCTTGCATGCATGCTAGCAACTTGTGCTTTCATGACATCAATTCCTGTCCATTTGTTTCCTTTGAGTTGTTTTGATCGTAATGATGCTAATGTGTCAATTGGATCCATTCCTGCATTCTCAGCAAGTGTGATTGGAATTACTTCTAAAGAGTCTGCAAATTTTTCTACTGCAAGTTGTTCTCTGCCTTCTAGTGTTTTTGCCCACTCTCGTAGTTTTGTTGCAGCATAAGTTTCTGGTGCACCGCCGCCTGCTACTATGAATGGTTTTTCCATTACATCTTTTACAACCATCAATGCGTCGTGTACTGACCTCTCTACCTCATCTACTACTCTTTGTGAACCGCCTCTTAGAAGAAGTGTAACTGCCTTTGGATGCTTGCAGCCTTCAACGAAGGTCCATTTGTCAGTCTCTACTTTTCTTTCTTCTACTAGATCAGCAGAACCTAGATCTTTTTCAAACAAGTCATCGAAATTACTTATAATTCTGGCACCTGTTGCCTTGGCAAGCTTTGTCATATCGCTTTCTTTTATTCTTCTTACTGTGAGTATTCCTGCTTTTGCAAGATAGTGTTGTGCCATGTCATCAATTCCTTTTTGGCAGAACAGAACATTTGCTCCAGAAGCAATCACTTTATCCACCATGTTTTTGATCATTTTTTGTTCTTCATCAAGAAATGATTTCATCTGTTGTGGGTTTGTGATGTTTATCTTTGCATCAAACTCTGTCTTGTCAATCTCAAGTGCGTTGTTAACTAGAGCAATCTTTGCATGATCAATTTTCTTTGGCATTCCACTGTGGACAATCTCTTTGTCAAGAACTATTCCTTTGATAATTGCACAGTCCTTGATGGAGCCACCAGCTTTCTTTTCTACTTTAATATCATCAATATCAACAAGATATCCGTCATCTTTCTTTTCAGATACTGCAAGTACAGATTTTACAATCATGTCTGCTAGGTTTGCAGAGTCTTTTCTGACAAGTTTTGTCTGCATGGATGTTCTTGCAATTCTCTCAAGTACGTCCTTGTCAGTTGGAGAAACCTTGTCTGCCATTTTTTCTAAGAGCTCTACTGCCTTGATTGCAGCCTTTCTATAACCATCAACGATAATTGTTGGATGCACATCTTGCAAAACCAAAGTCTCTGCGTTCTCCAATAATGCTCCTGCAAGTACTACGGCAGATGTTGTTCCATCTCCGACTTCATTGTCAGTTGCCTTTGAGATCTCAACTAGCATCTTTGCAGCTGGATGTTGTACATCAATTTCTTTTAGTATAGTAGCACCATCGTTTGTAATTGTAACATCACCAAGTGAATCAACAAGCATCTTATCCATTCCACGTGGGCCAAGACTTGAATGAACAATTTCGGCAATTAATTTTGCTGCTGCGATATTGTTTTTCTGTGCGTCACGGCCCTTGGTCTGTTGAGCACCGTCTTTTAGAATAACTACGGGTATTCCACCAGATGAAGACTGAATCGACATATTTGCAAGAGGTCGATTTTCCCTTATTATGTCTTATGAGATCAAAACCCTTTACACTTGAAATAGATAATTTTCAACACTTCCGATGTTTTTAAATTAGGAAAACTGTCGGGACTAGATATGTCTCGTTCTTCACCGCGATCATCTTACAATGAAGTGCTTAAACTGCTAAAAACGCATAATGAATGGTTTGCAAATTCAATTCCTCTAATTGCAAGTGAAAATGTTACCAGTCCGGCAGTCCGAGAGGCAACAGTTTCAGACTTTGCCAATAGATATGCAGAAGGCTGGCCTGGCGAGCGGGTCTATGCTGGATGTATCTACATTGATGAGGTAGAGTTCAAGTGCATGGCACTTGCAAAAAAATTATTCAAGGCAGAGTTTGTTGATGTAAGACCAATCTCTGGTGTCGTTGCAAACTTGGCTATCTATTCCGCATTTACAAATCCAGGCGATGTCATGCTTGCTCCTTCAATTCCATCTGGTGGTCACATTTCACACGGCAAGAAAGAGCATGCAGGTACTGCAGGACTTGTCCATGGATTAGACATTGAATTCTATCCATTTGATGCCGAAGAGATGACAATTGATGTTGACAAGACAAAAGATAAAGTCAGAGAACTTGAAAAAGCTGGCAAGATTCCTAAGTTAGCAATGTTTGGAGGATCGGTTTTCTTGTTCCCGCACCCAGTAAAGGAACTTGCAGATTTTCTGAAAAGTTACAATATGTTTGTCAATTATGACGGTGCACATGTTGCAGGACTCATTGCAGGAGGACAGTTCCAGGATCCACTAAGAGAAGGAGCAGACGCAATGACAATGAGTACTCACAAGACTTTGTTTGGTCCTCAGGGTGGAATGGTCTGCTCATTTGAAAAATATGGTGAGAGTATCAAAAAGGCAACATTCCCAGGAATGACCAGCAATCACCACTTGCACCACATGGCAGGAAAGGCAATTGCTTATGCAGAGATGTTAGAGTTTGGTAAAAAATATGCAGCCCAAGTCATAAAGAATGCAAAAGCACTTGCAGAGGCATTGAATTCGTATGGTTTCTCAGTACTTGGTGAAAAACGAGGATTTACAAAATCTCACCAGATAGTTGTAAACGTACTTTCATTTGGTGACGGTGGAACAATCGAGGCAGATCTTGAAAAGGCAAACATCATCATAAACAGACAACTCATTCCAGGAGACATCAAGGCTGGACGAAACTATTTCCATCCAGGTGGAATAAGACTTGGTGTTGCAGAACTCACACGACTTGGCATGAAAGAATCAGACATGAAACAAGTAGCCGAGTTTATCAAAAAAGTAGTTGTGGATAAAAAAGACAAGAAAAAGATTGCATTAGATGTCAAGAAATTTAGAAAAGACTTTCAGAAGGTTCGCTATTGCTTTGAAAGCAAGCATGGCGGATATGATTACATCAAGATTCGCTAGGCAAAGTCTGTAAGAATAGATTGGCTGCTTTCTTCCTTGCCAAATACCAGTTCAAGCTCATCCAAGAGTGAAAGCACACGTCCTCTAAGATATGGAGAGATTGTATACTTGCCAAGCATTCTTCTTGCAAGCTTGAGATATTTTTGCACAGAAGGTCTTGTCATGGTCTGGATTAGTTTGTTGCCGCACTCTAGACATTTTCCGGCAAGAGGAACTCTTCTGTAACTTGCACCACATGCAGTGCATCGGAAAGATTGGCCAGAGTAAGCCCTGAGATTTCCCATTATATCAGGAAGCAAGTGAGTTGTCATCACCATTGAGACCACTTCGCTTGGGTCAACTGCATTTATGATGTCTGCAGTCCTTATCTGCATGTCAAGCTTCTCAAGCAATGAACCAAGTGTAGAGTAGGCACTTCTTGATTTTGATGTTGTAAGTGTGGATGTTATGTGTGTAAAGTCATGGCCAAGAAATTGTCTCTCTGTCTCTAATCTTGATTTTAAAATCTCGACATCTTTGATCTCACTTGCTTTTTCTCTTTTAAGAGTTGATTCAAAAAATGAGAGTGGATATGCCTTGACAACCTCAAAGTTGTGAGCTTGTCTTTGCACCTCTTGAGGAATTACAATAGGCTGGACAAGCAGCGGTGCATCCATCAATCCACCAATTCTTGCTGACAAGAATAATCTTGAGAAATTTAGAAGACTGTCCATCAACAACATGATAGAATCTGCATCACCATCGGCGTCACGTCTTTTTGCAGAATGCCACACTGCAGTTCCAAGACAGACTTGGGTATTTGTATATCCGATTATTCTTCCGACAATTCCAACAGATGTATGCGGTGCAAGACCAATTATCAGATGTCCTACAAGATCATCTGTACTTTTTACACTGTAATACGGCTGGCGTCCAAAAAGTTTTCCAAGTTCTCGGTCGATGTATTGACATACAAAGACAAGACTGTCTCCACATTCTTTTGGAATTATCACATCCTGTACTCTGAGCTCGACAAGCTGATCAGATGATATCAGTGGATTGCCGTTTGTATCATGGGTATAGCCAAGCTCGACTAGTTTTTCTGGAGTTGTTCCAACCCAAGAGGGCTTGAAGTGTGATAGTGGGGCGTTTGTTGTATCATACCTGATTGTCCCGTCCTTGAATACATTGAGACCTAGACTTTGTCTGATTAGGCCCTTTTCAAGCGGTTCTGGCACTCTGTCTTGGTTAATGAGCTCCTTTACGCCCTTGAATGGCTCCTGAGCCCTGTATCCGGTCCTCTCTTGGGCTGCATACAAGAGGTCTTTGAGAGGAAATGAGCGGTACGAATGACCATGGGCTCGTGATTTACATTTTGGGCAGTGGTCTGTCTCAAGTTCGTCCCGGCATTTGTTACAGATGTAGATGGTGCTTGTTTTGTTATGGCACTTGGGACATGCTATGCTAATTGAAGGGGTGTTACAGTTTTTGCAGAATCTATTGTAAATGTTGCAGTAAAAGTTTGGCTGCTTTGATGCCTTTAGCAAATCACGTGATGCGCCACCCTTGTTTCCCACCGGAAATAAAGTGTGTACAGGCGGCTTCATTTTTCGCAATGCAGCCTTTTCTGGCCTTCCCACTCTGACTCCAATGGATGTTGAAAACTTGTTTGGTATTTTGATGCCAGATGATTTTGTTATGATTTGTGGAATGGTAAGATCTTTTTCGAGTTGAATTGGTTTTCTAAATAACAGATAGAAAAAGACCTCTGCCTCTACATCTTTTAGGAGAAGTGTGTCCCCTGCAACTTCATGAGGAACACCAAGTTTTTCCAATACATCTTTTGCGTCTATTGGATAAATGATGAGGTCTGCATCAAATTTTGTGGGCTTGAGAATTTTTTCAAATTCTTCAATTGTGATTTGGTCCCAATAGTATAGATAATGTGGATGAAGGCCAATTCCAAAGTTTAGCGATATTCTAAATGCCTCATCTAGGTCCGGTACCTTGGATACATAGCTTAGCAGCTCGGTGTCATTTGGTTCGTATTTCGTTACCTTGTCTTCTAATTCCTGGGCCCAAAACTCTTCGACATATCCAGTTGGTATTAGTTCTGCATTATTTTCTAAAAAGTCTCCGTAACTTATCAAAATGTCACCCAAGTGCAAAATCTTTGCAATCTGCGGTTTTAGAGAAATTCCATGAGCTGTGTCTCTTATTTTTACAACGTTTCCATTGGTCAGCCTAACAATTGGGGTGTCAATGGAATCTACAAAGGCTACAGTTGAGGCCTTGCCAGGC
>CAMLDG010000014.1 GCA_946478655.1 uncultured Nitrosotalea sp. | reverse complement strand
GCTTTTGAAACTAAATATGCCATACCTCCTGCAGAAACATCTTTTCCGCCATCTACATCATATTTCCAAGCATTGATGACTTTTTGATTGTCAAACTCTTCTTGTGGTATTTGATGATGATCAACTACTATCCAGTTGTCATCTAACGCGTTATCGATATCTTTTGCAAATCCTCCTCCAAGATCTGTGATTATGTGAAACTGCCTTGAATCATTTTTCATTTTTTCAATAATGTTTTTACTAAATTCATTAACAGTACGTACTGTACATTTTGCACCAGATCTGATCAAAGATTTTGTAACTATGCTGCCAGAAGTTATTCCGTCACAATCAAGATGAGTTATTACTGAGATATTTTTTCCTGTTTTGATACAATCAGAAACTCTATCATGAAAATAGGATAATGCTTGGTCTAACTTTGCCATTACTCGAGTTGAGCAATGACTGCCTTATATTTCCAAGTTTTGGATATCTTGCCAATTTTCTTGTAATATGAGGATAATCTGTGAACCTTTGCCTCTAGAAGTTCAAGCGATCTGACGTTTCTTTTATCAGATTTATTTTCCTTCAAATGTTTCTGCAAGCCTAGTGCCTTGTTTACCAAGTTGTTGAGGTCTTCGGGCATTTCTGTTTTGATCCCTTTCTGTTCGAGGATCTCGGTGATTGATTTTTTGACGATCTGTCTTGTAATTGGTATTGCATATTGATCACGCAATTTTATTCCAATCTTACTTGGTGGAAGACCTTCTTTTGCATATTTGACAACCAATTCTTCGATCTCTGCTGGACTCTGTTTTACCCATGTAGGTGTACTAGGAGTGATTGGTCTTGTCGAATGTGACTTACCATGTCTATGTGAATGAAGACGACCCACGAACCGCTTGTTTTTTAAGGAAACATAAATGTTACTTGACTTCTCGATACATGCTGATTACATAAAAGTTAAATATCTACGAAATCGAATCTCAATTAGGTATTCATATGAAAACACCAATAATTGTTGGAACTGCACTGTTGGCTGTATTTGTAGCCTCTACATTTGCACCATTCGCTGCAGCACAATACACACCAGGTGGTGGTCTTGGGCTCGAACAGGAATTGGCATTAGCAAAAGCCAAAGTACAGGCAGTACAAAATAATCCGCATGCAGGTTCGGGTACTCCATATATTGATGCAAACGGTGTAGTCGGTGCATCTGTAATCTCCGGTGGAATATTCGGCGGAATCTTCATTGCCTTTGTCATAAGAGCAAAGCAAGCGGAAAAAGCAAAGAGAGCTTAGTTCTTCTCTTTTTCTTATTTTATTAATCTCCTTTTAGATCTCTATTTTTCATCTATTACAGAAATGTATATATCGCACCTAAATTGTTTGGAATTATGATGAGCACGATATTCACTATGCTCGTAGGTATGCTGTCAAACTTTGCAGGTCAAATAGGTCCAAACTATGACCCGCTATTCTATGATGTGATGGTCTACATCTTTGCAACCATCATGTTCACAGTATTCCTTCTCGGAGTAATTGCATTCTGGCTCAGAGTGCACGGTCTTGGTGGCGACACAAGAGAAAGATGGGTCGCAGAACTCAACAAGCACTTTGAAAGAGAAGGCATTGGTCTGATACCAGACAACGGTAAATACTGGTAAACACCAAATCTTTTTCCTTATTTTTAATTTCACTCTCCAGTGAATACTTTAAAGTAATTTCCGTATGTGATTTTTCTAAATTTCTAAGATGATTTCAATCTCTAGCTTTTGGGAGGAGGAGTAAATGTCGGTGCTCCTGCATTCTTTGTTGCAAACTCTGCCTTGTAATGAGTTCCATCTTGCACTAGTGTGTGGATAAATTCAGTTGTTTCTACCCCATTTGCATAGATCTTGGATTTGGTCTCGTCCATGTCGCGTAAAGGAAAACCTGACATCCATAAGAATTGGCCTACCTCAAATGGGTATTTCTTTGTCCATTCTCCGCGAATAGTTCCGTCATCTAAAAAGACCATTGATCTTTCACAGTCCTTTGGAGTGTCTGTACTTGTATCAATAGGTCTTACCCACTTTTTACCATCCACTTCAACATCTAGTGTGGCAGATACATGATATGTTATGTCTAAACCATTAACACATTTGTGGTAAAGCGGATCTTGCGCCTTGACCTGTGAAATTGCTGTAGTGCTTATCAGGACAACTGCTACACCAACAGCAACTGAAATTGCAAGAAATCTGAGCATCTTTTTACGTTTTGTCGGATCTCCCATTCCAGGCCAGAACATAACCTTGCTGTACTTTCTGGAGTTATATAGATTAAGATAGCTTCTGTACTAAAATTAAGTAAAATATGTAAAAGAAATTTAGAGTGAGGATTCGCCGCGTTTTTTGGTTCCAATGTCTACTGCATCATCTACATTATAGATGAAGATCTTTCCTTCTCCAGCGTGGCCTGTACTTGAATGAGAAGTTATTGTGTCCACTACTTTGTCAACCATGCTATCTTTTACAACTACGTAGATGAAAGCATTGACATTGTGTGTAGCTTCAACACGTCCTCCTCTGCCTGAGGAAACCATCTCTCTTGGCCTTTGGCCTCTGCCCTTGACATTAAAATACGTAAACCCTCCGATGTCTAGTTCTGCTAGTGCATAGAAGACGGCATCCAATTTTTCTTCTGGAATTACAGCCTCGATTTTTTTCATGGTTATGATTCATTGCACATATGAAATGGTTTTATTAAAATCATTGCTTAAAATATTATAAAATAAAGAATAATATCACAAAAATTCTTTTTTAGGATAAAATACCTTTTATAGATGAAATCCCACTCTTCAAAAGAATGACAGAATCCAAAGCTAGCTACAAGAAAGCAAAAATCGTTGGAAAAGTTCAAGACAAAATTAAGGAAGGAATTGAAAACTATCGTGCAGCAACTGATGCACCACCACGAGTAGATGTTTACGATGTAATTGAGCAAGTCTTTGCAGCAATTAATCCACAAGTAGCTGACGAAGGGAAGATCACAGTCGATGAGGTAAGCGGATGTTTAAGAAATGCATACCTTGATCGAAAAGATCCGTCTGAAAGCAATCACAAGCAGATGGTGTCAAAGATAATGCAAAAGAGTGCATTTAGCATCATGGAAAAACCAGTCGAAGGTCAGCTTGATGCAGGTTCTAACGTAAAGATTGTCGGTAGAGCTGATAGAGTTGAAGATGAGGTAGTGATGCTCTTTAGAAGTTCAGAAAAATTACCTGAAATGCCATATCCGGCAGATTTCATAAACCTGAACTCATATCTATACATGTTTGACAAACCAGAGGGTGTGATTGTCTACTTTGATAGAGAAGGAAACGAAATGGAATTCAACGTTCCAAAAAGTGAGAAGCTCCTAAACGAAACAAAACGTAGAGCTAAAATTCTCAATACCTTGCTGACAAACAATATTGCTCCAGCAATCGAGCCATCTGAAAAATGCATGGAATGTCCTCACAATGAGAAATGTTACTATGCAAATGAAGACAAACAGAAATGGGGATTCTGGGCTCGTGGCAAGTGGCGTGAACTCAAACAAAAACCCTTCCTATAATTACACACTTTTTTCATTTTCATTTAATTTTACCTAAAAGTAATTGGATCTATTTTAGAGATTCTGATTCGTCTGGATTCAGATATACTCGTGTTTTGTAGGGTTTTTCCGAATCTTTGTGGAAATAAAAAATTTTAATGCCATGTTCAAAAGGTTTCATTTCTATTTTGTCTGTTGACTGGATTGCACTGTCTTCTTGTCTGAGATATTGGTACAGTTCTTCTTTATTCATCTTCATTATCTCGCTGATTCGCTTTCTATTTCCCATGTGCTACAAAACATTCTGAATTTGTTTGATATCTTAAATTTTCTTATTACAATATTGTTATCAATTTAATCATTAAATACGATCTATACTTGGAATTGAACATGACTGATTCTAAAATCGATTGGTTTGAGGATTTTCTCGGTTTAGGGTACCATGTGTTTGATGTACGCCCTACAGTATATCTGATATTTGACGGAAGACGAAAACTTGCCAATACCTGGAATAAGATAATAAAATACTGGCCAGACGATGAAATCAAAATGCGGTTCTTTGAAGGGGAGGAAAATTATGAATTTGTACTGTATTGTAAATCTCGCATCTTGGAAACAACAAATGTTTTTCTAAAATCACTGAAAATTTCAGAACATTACAAGCAGTTTGTAGATGAAGACATTGGATCTGCGTCATTACAACTTGCGGTCTATTTTACCAAGGATAAAAAATATGAACTTGAGATATTCAAATTCAAAAAGAAGGTAACTGATCTAAAATTCTTAAAACAGAGCGATACTGTTGATGATTTTATTGTCTCACAGGCACGAGAAAGACTGAGACAGACTGAAAACAAATAGTGCCTGTAATCTATGGTTTTTTTAGTTTTGATGTTATCATGCCTATCCACAGACTCCAGTCTAGATTTTTAAAAACAAGAGGTTGTCGATATGGATAATTTGTTACCGTTTTAGTAATTCCAAAATCATACTTTTTCTCCTTTCCTTTTTCTGTGAATGTAATTCGCAAGAAATCTACTTTTCTTGTTGTTATGGTTCTAACATCTGTTATTGCATCTAACGGCATTATCCAGGATTTTGGATTCTCAGTTAAATCTTCATCAAGATCTGATTCATTATAATTTGAAATCTTTCCTATGCCTGCCTTGTCATCTGCAAAATATCTCTCCTTTTCTTTTGTAGTGATCCATATGTAGCGTGGAACGAAAATTACTTTTTTGTTTGTAAGAATAAGAATACCTTCTTTATTTTTGTGAAAGAAACCTCCTAACCCTAATGCTATTCCCCAAATCTGAGGAAGCGATGATATGATCTGCTCATCTTCTTCGAGGTGTTCTCTCATTATTTGTTCAGCATCTTTTGTGAATAAATCAATCTATCTAATTGATAAAATTACAAAAATGTGGTAAAGGGATTTACTCTAGGCGTGACCTTGGCCTTCGTATCTAAAGCCATAGGTTCCCCAGGTTTTTCCTTTCTTTGCTAAATTATACCTGTGAGCTCTTTCACCGAAGTAAATTGCTATTGTCATTGCAAGTGTTACACCTGTTGCAATGAAAATTTCTATTCCTGCTTCAGTCATGCGTCAAGTAGTCTGCAAGTTGTATAATAATTTTATTTAGAATTTTTTCTAATTCTATGATACTACAATTTTGTAAAATCAAATATTTTGTGGACATAATATCATAAAAAAACAATTTTAGGATAAAATGCCTTTTATAGATGCGAAACATCTCTATCGAAAGATGCTGGAGACAATTTCTAAATCGCCAATGCAGATAGTAACAAAACACAAATGGCCGGTAGTTTTTGTGCTCGCAGGCTTAATAGTCGGGTTATCTGGATTCACGGCAATACAGGATGCTCACGCTCAGTTTGGTCCGTTAGGAAATCTAGCAGATCCAAGCAAGACACATGAGATTCACTGTGCAGTGCCGATGACTCCACCAGGTAACGGAACATTCGGTGGAAGTAACGCACCATGTATAGATACAGGAGATACAACCTTCATGTACGCAGCAGCAGTCTTCGTCATGATAATGACTCCTGGTGGTGTGGGATTCTTGTATGGAGGTCTTACAAGACGAAAGCACTCTCTAACCGTAATGTTGCAAGCATTCATGGTCTATGCAATTGTCAGTGTCCAATGGGTTATCTTTGGATACTCGATAATGTTTGGTCCATCTGCTGATCCTGTTGGATTTATTGGAAACCTCGATTGGGTAGGCTTGAATAACGTATCGCACAATGCGCCAGCCGATGTATATGCTCCAACTATTCCTCACTTAGCATATGTGATGTTCCAGCTCATGTTCGCTGCCATTACTCCATCACTAGCTATAGCTGGTTATGCTGATAGAGTAAAAATGAGTGCATTCTTGATACACATTGTATTATGGACTACATTCATCTATGATGTTGCAGGACATGCCAACTGGTCTTTCGGAAGTCAAGGTACATCACTTGGCTGGTTAGCCAAGATGGGTGCAGAAGACTTTGCGGGAGGAACAGTCATTCACATCACCTCAGGATTTGCTGGTTTAGCGACCGCAATGTTCTTGGGAAGAAGAATAGGATATGGCAAGGCACCTTTTGAACCACACTCAATTCCGCTTATAATTTTGGGTGCATCATTACTTTGGTTCGGATGGTTTGGTTTCAACCCTGGTAGTGCAGGATTTGCTGGTTTCCTAGAAACACAAGCATTCCAGAACACCAACATTGCAACTGCGGTTGCAGCAATATGGTGGATGTTCCTTAGTTGGGCACACACAGGAAAGACTAGCGCCATCGGTGCAGTCAACGGAGCTGTTGCTGGACTTGTAGCAATTACGCCAGCTTCTGGTTTCATTGGAACATGGGCATCAATAATAGTAGGATTTGCATGTGCAACAGTATGCTTCTACTGTGTACTGATCAAGAATAGGGCAAGAATAGATGATGCTCTAGATACTTGGGGTGTACACGGAATGGGTGGTGTTGTAGGTGCATTGCTTACAGGTGCATTCAGTGAAGTCAGGATCAATCCATATGGACACAACGGTCTCTTCTTTGGAAACCCAATGCAGTTTGTAATTAACAGCATGGGAGCAGGATTTGGTGCAGCTTGGTCATTTGGCCTAACTTACATCATTTGGAGAATCCAAGATGCAATTTGGCCAGGTGGTGTTAGAGTCACACCAAAAGAAGAAGAAATAGGATTGGACATATCTCAAGTAGGCGAAAGAGCATACTCTGGATTTGCAGAGTAAAAACATTCCCATCTTTTTCATTTTTATCTTTTGTACAACCCAACTGTTGGTTGGTAATTGGTTTTTTTTAAAATTGAGAAACGGTAAATAGTATGTGGATTTACCAGATTTTGTAAATGGCTGACAGATGGTTAGTTTTTGTTGCATTGGAATTTGTAAGTGCAATCATAGGATTTGCTTTTTGGGCATTTGTTGATCACCATTTCATATTCTTGTTGGTAGGAGGGTTCTTCTTCACACTTGGTACATTTGGAGCAACGCGTTGGGGATTTGATAGGTGGAGAGGAAAGAACAAGCCAAGAAAACGTGAAAAGAGACAATGACTTTTTTGATATCAAAAATTTTCGTCTCTTGTTAATGGTATCTTTATATCAATCACAATTAGCACACTACCTGTAGATATTCTTGTCATCACAAAAACCAAAGTTTAGTAAGAAAAAACGTCTTGCAGTATTTGCTGTTATTACAGTAATTGGAATCTCTTTTGCATACTATAATTCCCAAGTCAACTCTGGGTATCATAATGCAAAGATATGGAACTTTGATTCGTATCAAAACGGGACAGTTCCAAAGGAGTTTGCTGGGTTGTCAACAGACCAACAGTCGTCTTGGATAGTAAAATCCGATTCCAGTGCAATCTCAAAACCAAATGTATTGGAAAAAATATCAACAAATAGTACTGATGACTATCATCTACAAATAATTCCTGATTCACCATCAATTGATACTGAAAATGTTACAATGAAGTTCAAGATTGTATCAGGGGAAAGTGCAAAGTCTGCAGGCATGATTCTTAGGTTTATTGACCAAAAACATTACTTTGTGCTAATGGCTGATTCTGCACAAAACAGGCTCTCATTATGTAAGAATACCCCCGAGTTTCTAATATGCAATTATGACAAACCCGTCACCATTGCACCTGGAGAATGGCATACCATGGAGGCACTCGTTTCATCACAA